>NZ_QROQ01000010.1:0-66097 GCF_003475115.1 Collinsella sp. AF37-9
GCGACGGACCTCGGGACGCTCTTACACCACGTCTGCGCGCGCCACCCACGCCAGCTCTATGTGACCTTAATTTTGGGTACATTGTTGTCCCGATATTGAGCTTGGGGGATATATGGAAAATGAGACGAGGGGCCAAGAGGACGCGGCCCAAGATGCAGCGGCGTGCGCCGAGGCCTTGGAGAGCCTAGACCGGTTTTCGCTGGACGAAGTTGCGTTTGACGAGACAATCGCCGACATGCAGGACGCGGCGGGCGATGGCATACCGGATACGGGCGACGACGTCGAGGATGCTCGCGATGAAGCCGATGTCGAAAAAGGCGATGACGAGGGCAATGGCCAACCGGAACCCAACGCGGGAGATGAGACCTCCCTGCTTGGCGACTTGCCCGTCGACGAATCGCTCACCCGCGAGCTCCCCGGCTTGGGCTCTGCGCCAGTCGTCGACGAGACCATCGCCATGGGAGATATTCCCCTGCCGTCCGCTCCCTCGGCACACGAAGCCGAGGTTCGTCATCGTAAGATGTCGCCCAAGCGCCGCAATCTGATGGTCGCCGGTGTCGTGGCTGTCGCGCTCGTCGCCGGCGGCGCGGGCTATGCGGCTTGGAACGGATACCAGCAAGAGCAGGCCGCCGTAGTTGCCGCAAACGCCCATACCATGATGTCGGTGCAAATTGGCGTACATGCCGCGGGACTCGACTGCTCCACCGGCTCAAAGATCCCCGTGCAGGTGAGTGGCCAGGACTCCGACGGCTCTTCTGTGAGCGAAACGCTCTACGTTGACGAGCACGGCCGCGGCATCAAACTGCTGCCCGGCGATTACACGCTCTCCATCGCTGCCTCCCCCATCGCGGCCGACGGCACCATCTATACCGTCCCGACCACCAAGACGCAGGTCACCGTTAAGAGCGATGGACAGGATTTAAGTGCCCAGGCTGCCTTTAAACTCAAGGTGCCTTCGGCCGACACGGTAACCAACGACCAGATCGACGCCGCCGCCAAGTATGCCGAGGAAGGCGGCGCGAGCTCCGCCGCCACCGCCAAGGTGCTCCAGCAGGCGGCAACCGCGCGGCGCGACGCCGCCGTCAATGCCGTGAGCGCGCAAAAGGCACAGGCAGCCCGTGATGCCGACGCCCGTCACAAGGCAACCGACCTCTACCAGCTCGATATCCCCGTCGAATGGTACGGCAAGGTCGAGACTTGGCAAAATGGCAGCACGCTATGCATCTATCTTGCCGGCGACAGCGATACGCCGATTGTGACGCTCGTCGCGGTGCGCGAGGGCGAGAGCTTTACGCCCGATGAGGGCGATACGGTTTTGGGTGCGGCCAATCTAGGCAACGGTTATACCGTCTACGCCAGCGGCCCCGTCTATCCGTACGTGGTGCCCCAGACCATCAACGGGCGCACGCAGAACCCCGTGTCGACCTATCCCATGGACACAGCCATTGAGCTTGTCGAGCTTACGACCGGCAACCGCTACACCTACAGCCAGATCAAGAGCGTGCTGGTCGGCAAAGACGGCAAGGCCGACGCTGCCACCAAGCTCGAATGCGACTACATCGCCCAGATTCTGCTGCCGAGCATCAAGGCCCAGGACTAGCCGGGCGCATCATGGTACTCCCCAACCGTGATGAAGGGGCCAGGAGGTCCTGGCCCCACAGATCCGTAGATGATTAGGCAAGGAGCCACTTCCATGCGGGCACAGCGTGTACCACACCGTGTTCACATGGAATATCGGCCTGTTCATCCATAGTAACGATTACCGACTCGCCAAGATCAAACTGGGCCATCGAGGCATCGAGGGCTGCAATTTCGCGTTCGCGCGTTTTCTCGCTTGCCATATCCACACTCACCTGAGTCAGGCTATAAGCCTGCATGAGAAGTGCATCCCCAGCCACAAAGTCAACCTCATGGCTTTTATTCTTCTCCTTGACCAGTAGGCGGCAGACCGAACCGACCCGCACCGCAGGAGTCCTTCTTCTGAGCGCATTGAACACCGCAGTCTCGAGCCTCTGGCCCTGGTCCAATGCCGATGCGGGAGAGAATGCTCCAAACATCGCAGGATCGACAGCGTAGACTTTAGACGCAGACCGCGTATTATTTGCAAGTGAACGCGTAAACTCCGGCACAGAAAACAGCAGGTAGGCGTCCTCGTAATACTCAAGTAAGTCGCTGAGCGAATTACGACTGACGGGTATCTGCCTGCTCTTGAACTCGTTGTACACCTTGTTCACCGACAGCTCTCGTCCCGAAGATGCCATACACCGCGTCAGAAACAGTGAGGCCAAACGAGGGCTCTTGACGTCGTAACGCTCCACAACGTCCATAGCGACCGTTCGCGACGCATATTCCTGTAGCAGCTGAATCGCGTCTGCGGGCGTCTGCTCAAGTGTCGCGATGAATCCCCCTCGCTCGAGATATCCGACCAGATGGTGTCGGAGCAACGCTGCAGCGCTTGAGGAGAAGGGCGCGTTCGACTCAGGAACGCTCCCCGTCTTATATCGGACGTATTCCGAAAAACTCAACGGAAAAAGCTCTCGCACAAGAGAACGGCCCCTGAACTCGCTCTTAAGTTCTGAGGACAGCATCTTAGAAGAAGATCCCGTCACGTAAACGGTCGCCTTCTCCGTATCGACCACGCGTCGCAGAAACGCACCCCATTCGGGTATTTCCTGGATCTCGTCAAAGAAAAGGTAGGCGCCCTCGCCTCGAGCAGCAGGATATAGTGCATAGAATGTATCGAGCACGTCCGCTAGTAGCGATGGCTCATACGGACGCAAGCGCTCATCCTCAAAATTGAAATATAGCATCCGGTCAAGCTCGACGCCTTGGCCCTGAAGCCGCCGCATCTCCTGATACAAGCGATACGTCTTTCCACAACGACGGGCGCCCACAATCACATATACGATGTTGTCGCGCTTTGGCTCCTGCGGGTTGCCCAGATCAAGGTCGCGCTCAAAGACCTGCGGAATCCCCTGTTGCTCAAAGTCCTTTATTTTTTGAGCCACCAAGTCGTTGAATGCCATAATTCTCCAATCTTGCTCTCCTGCTAATCAAGATTATAACGATTCTTGATTAGCAGGAGAGCAAGATTATGCGTATCTTGATTAATGGATAAGCAAGTTTTCTATTAGTGGCCCCTCCCGGAGGATATCGAGCGGCCGAGGGGGGCAGGCATGAACGCCTCTAGCCGAAAACAAAGTAGCTAAAAAAGCCCCGTCCCAAATGAGCTACTTAACGCCAGGGGTCGGCTTCGAAGAGGGGCTCGCGCTCGGGGCGACGATCGCTATAAGGATCGTAGCCGTCGTCATCCTCGTTCTCGGCACGGATGTAGGGGTCGCGCGGCTTGGGCACAGGCTTGGGTGCAGGCTTGGGTGCGGCCGGCGCGGCGTTGGCGACCGGCGCATTCGTCTTGTTCTTGTCTATCATCTGCATATCTCCTTGCCATGCAATCGTGTTCAACATTATCGATTGTCGCACGAAAAAGGGCGGCGGACCCAATTGGATCCGCCGCCCTTGGCGTTTAGAGACGGCTGGCAGATTTTAAGGCATGTCCCATAAATCTACTCGGCGTCGGGGACCTCGTAGGTAGCAGACGGCGTGTTGTCGCACACGACGGTAAAGCCGCCGTCCTTGTCGGCATCGACCGTCACCTGATCGCCCTCGCGCACCGTACCGTCGATGATGGCGGCGGCGATGGCGTCCACGACCTCGCGCTGGACCAGGCGCTTGAGCGGACGGGCACCGAACACGGGGTCCAGGCCACCCACGGCGAGCATCTGCTTGGCCGCCGGGGTGATGGCAAGCGTCATGCGCTCCTTGGCCAGACGCGCGCGGACGTCGGCAAGCTGGATGTCGACGATCTTCTCGATCTGCGCCATGCCGAGCGGATGGAACACCACGATATCGTCGATACGGTTGAGGAACTCGGGGCGGAAGGTCTGAGCCATGGCGGCGTCGACCTGATGGCGCATCTCCTCCTCGTCCTTACCGGACAGATCGGCGATGGCCTTGGAGCCCACGTTAGACGTCATGATGATGATCGTGTTCTTGAAGGACACCTGGCGACCCTGGCCATCGGTCAGACGGCCGTCATCAAGCACCTGCAGCAGCACGTTAAAGACATCCGGATGAGCCTTCTCCATCTCGTCGAGCAAAATCACGGAGTACGGACGACGGCGCACGGCCTCGGTAAGCTGGCCGCCCTCGTCGTAACCCACGTATCCCGGAGGCGCACCGATCAGACGTTGGACGCTGAACTTCTCCATGTACTCGGACATGTCGATACGCACGAGCGCACGCTCGTCATCGAACAGGCACTCGGCAAGCGCCTTGGCGAGCTCGGTCTTGCCCACGCCGGTGGGGCCCAGGAAGAAGAAGCTGCCGATGGGCTTGTCCGGATCGGAGAGGCCCGCACGGCTGCGACGCACGGCCGCGGCGACAGCGGAGACCGCCTCGTCCTGGCCGATGACGCGCTTATGCAGCTCGCCCTCCAAGCCCTTCAGCTTGTCGAGCTCGCCCTGCATCATCTTGGAGACGGGCACGCCGGTCCAAGCGCTCACGACCTCAGCGATCTCATCGGAGGTCACCTGCTCGTTGAGGCCCTCGCCGTCCTGCTGCTTTTGCGCCTCGAGCGCAGCCTCGGAATCCTGAATCTGCTGCTGCAGGCCCGGAATCACGGAGTAGCGCAGCTCGGACGCACGGCCCAGGTCGCCGTTGCGCGTCGCACGCTCCTCTTCGCTCTTGGCCTCGTCGAGCTGTCCCTTGAGCTCCTGCACGTGGTCGATGGCGTTCTTCTGGTTGAGCCAGCCGGCCTTTTGCACGTTGAGCTTTTCTTGGACCTCGGCAATCTCTTGGCGCAGGGCCTCCAGACGCTCCTTGGAGGCGTCGTCGGTCTCCTTCATGAGCGCCTGCTCCTCGATCTGCAGCTGGGTGAGCTGACGCGTGGTGGCATCGATCTCGACCGGCATGCTGTCGAGCTCCATGCGCAGGCGGCTTGCCGCCTCATCAACCAGGTCGATGGCCTTATCGGGCAGGAAGCGGTCGGCGATGTAGCGATCGGAGAGGTCGGCGGCCGCCACGAGCGCGCTATCGGTGATATGCACGCCGTGGAAGATCTCGTACTTCTCCTTGAGGCCACGCAGGATCGAGATGGTGTCCTCGACGGTGGGCTCGGAGACCATCACGGTCTGGAAACGACGGGCGAGTGCCGCGTCCTTCTCGATGTACTTGCGATACTCGTCGAGCGTAGTCGCGCCGATTGCGTGCAAGTCGCCACGGGCAAGCGCCGGCTTCAGGATGTTGCCGGCGTCCATGGAGCCCTCGGTGGCACCCGCGCCCACGATGGTGTGGAGCTCATCGATGAACAGGATGACCTTGCCTTCGGACTTTTGGACTTCCTTGAGCACGGCCTTCAAGCGGTCCTCGAACTCGCCGCGGTACTTGGCGCCGGCGACCAGCGCGCTCATGTCGAGCTCGATGAGGTCGCGGTCGCGCAGGGTGCTCGGTACGTCGCCGGCCACGATTCGCTGAGCAATGCCCTCGACGATGGCCGTCTTGCCGACGCCCGGCTCGCCGATAAGCACGGGGTTGTTCTTGGTGCGGCGGGACAGAACCTGAATAGTACGACGGATCTCGTCGGTACGGCCGATGACCGGGTCGAGCTTGCCGGCGCGAGCCAGATCGCAGATGTTGCGACCGTACTGCTCCAACGCCTCAAACTGCGTCTTGTCCTCGGCAGACGTCACGCGGTCATCGCCGCGCAGTTCCTCGTAGACTTGCTCGATGCGCTCCTTGGTCACGCCGGCGCCACGCAGCACGCGACCCGCCTCACCCTTGTCCTCGGCAAGTGCCATCAGCAGATGCTCGGTCACCACAAAGCTGTCGCCCATCTTGGTGGCCTTTTTCTCGGCCTTCTCGATCACGCGAACGAGCTCGTTGGACAGGCCCATCTGCTGACCCTCGCCCGACACCTTGGGCGCATGGTCGATGGCATCTTGTGTGGAGCGTGCGAGCTGAGCCGGGTCGGCACCGATGCGCTCGATGATCACGGAGATATTGCGCTCGCCGGCACCGAGCAGGGCAGACAGCAGGTGGATCGGCTCCACCGCGCCGGCCTGTGCATCGGCAGCCGTGCTCATGGCGGTCTGCAGCGCCTCGCGCGACGTCATTGCTAGCTTATCGATTCTCATGGAATCACCTCTCTTGGGGCGGCCGCCCTACGGGGCGGCTTCACGTTGTTCGAGAAGTATTGTTGCCAGCTTTACGCGATCTTATACACAAATCTAAGTCTCTATATATAAGATTTTCTGAGTGAATTACGGATAGGGTACTGAGATGTCAGCCCGCCGCTGCCCAGGCGCGCTACCGTCTCGATCTGTAACATCTAGCAGCCATTTTTGATCCTAGATGTTACAGATCGAGACAGACCGCGACCACCACAAAGAGGACAGGCACCTTTGTGGTGGTCGCGGTCTCTACTCCTTCGCCGAACCCGTACTTCCCGATTCGACGGTCCAGGGCATCTCATCCTCGAACAGCCATGTACGGGCAGACCCACTATCGCGTGCAGTCTGCGGGTCAGGCAAGCAGGTCTGTTTATAGGCATCTTGGATACACTGACCCATAAAATCGTTGAGCTCGGTCTGGTCGCCCTCCATGACATAGGCGACATCGCCGTCCATGATGTAGATGCCCGGACCCTCATTGCCCTCGTAGCCCGGATCGTACGAGACATCACATAACTTTGCGCCGTTTGCAGTGTCCAGCTCGATGGACGAGTGGCATCCGCCAACCATGTCGTTCGCTTTTGCCCGATAGGACGCATATCCGTACCAACGCTTAAATGTTTTGCCCTTGAGTAGCTCGGACGCCCTATCGATCAGGCTTGTATCCGTGGTATAGCGCATGGCCCCAAGCTGAATACGCGGATAATTGCTAATACCCAGCACAGCCGGCTGCTCATCAAAATCAACGGTAATGGTCTCGGGCTTGTCGTCGCCGGTCAGAAGTTCGACAGATTGAGTCACAGGCTTGACCACCGGCTCCGTCACCGCAGCAGGTAGAAATGCCATACCGACAGCGCCCGCGCCAACCACAGCGATCGCAAGCGCCAAGACAATCAATCCAATACGGGCAGAACGGCTCACGGCAAAACACCCCACAATGCAAACCTTCGCCACCTGCACTAATGATACCGCCAGCTAACACTATTACCAAAAGAAGCCGCGCGCTCCTCACCACCACAAAGGGGACAGGCACCTTTGTGGTGGTTTTCGACGCTAACGGTCGACCATCTCGCGCAATGAGATTAAACTTGAATTGCTCTCTGAACATATCCATTTCTGCCTATCCTCAACAGATCTTTGTCTCGAGGAGCGCATATGAAGCCGCCTCATTCCACCGGTCGCAACGTCATCGCCATTCTCGCCATACCCATCGTGATGCTCTTCCTTATCGTCATCACGCCCTTTTCCCTTGGTATCACCTCGCCCTTCGATTTATGCGGAATGGTCGACGCCGGCTCGCGTGCCACCTCGCTCTCCTTTATCTGTCGCGGCGTGTTTTACGAAGATGGAATTCCCACCGGAAGTTGGCAGTCAAAGTTGCCACTGCTCGGTCAGATCGACGGATGCTCCCCCTATTTCTGCCTTGGACCTCAGACGCTAAACTATCTAATCGACGACCAGCCACTCGACTTCATCACCCTCGCCTACGACTACGCACCAAACACCGATGAGCGCCACATGAACCAAGTCCTCGACAAGATGCTTGGACAGTGCGGGCTCACCGAGGAGGCCGGTCGAACCATCTATAGCAACCAGAAATTAAAGCGAACAGAACTCCGCCGTGTCGGAAAAATCAAAGGGCGAAACGGGGCCGCCTACTGGGATGCCTGGGCAACACGCGACAAGGGCGAATTCGGACACAGCACCTATATGGTCACTGTCTACACCAAAGACGGAATTAAGGACAATGTTGACGATTTCGCGTCATCCAAACTCGGCATCCCCAAAACAACCAAACCCGCCAGCCCAGATGAAATTCTGTAGAGCCGCCCATTAACATGCCGCTCAACGATCACAACAGCATCGAGCTCGTCCCCACCACCACAAAGGTGCCTGCCCCCTTTGTGGTGGTTTTCAACAAAAAGAAGCCGCCCCGATAACAGAGGCGGCATCAAGCAAGTCTATTTATTAGCGTCCCTCAAGACCCAACGAGAACGCAGAAATGTAGCCCGGGGCTTACCCTTTCCCGAACGCGGCCCTCGCGAAGCGCGTGAGCGGGCGGGAAAGGGTAAGCCCCGGGCGGACAATTAAGTGCGCTACTCGGCAGCGGCCTTGAACTTGTTGTAGTTGATCAGGCAGCCGGCCTTGACGATGGCACGCTCCTCTGCCGTCATATCGGCAATGTAGAGCTCAATCTGCTCGACCGCACCATCGGCGCGCACCACGTAGGCGGCGATGTCCTTCAGGTCGCCATCGAGCGCGGCACGGATACCCGGAACAAAGACGTAATCGCCCACCTCAAAGTTGGGCTCGGCCTCCATCTGGAAGGGCACCATGCCCCAGTTCATCACGTTGGAGCGATAGCGCTTGGTGGCGTACTCGTGGACGATGTTGGCCAGGCCGCCAATTACGCGCTGGCAGCTCGCGGCCTGCTCGCGGGCGCTGCCGTCGCCAGGCTTCTTGGCGTAAATCATGGAACCGAACTCGGTCGCCTTGGCATCTGCCGCGACGCCCGCACCAGCCAGCGCCTCGAACACACCGGCAAGCTCGGCATCGAGCGCGGCCAGGTCGCCCGCGGACTCGCCGGCAACGCGACGCTTCTCCACAGCGTCGACCTCTTTGCTGCGACCCACGTACGCCGGGTCGCGACGGCTCAGCGTAAACTCGGCCAGACCCAGCGGGTTGGAGCGGAAGGAGCTCGTCTCGCCCGAGGGAATGAGCTCGTCGGTCGTAGTGACCGGGTCCATGATCTTGGAGCAAACCTTGAGCAGGATATCGTCGCCGAGAGGCTCCATCGCGGGCCACGGCTTGATGTTGGGGCCTTCGACCAGCACATCGGCAGGCTCCGCCTTGCCAAAGCCCCAGTACACGCGCTTCTTGTACGGCGCGTCGTCAAAGGTGTACTCGCAGGCCTCGTCCCAAGTCTCCTCGGGCAGGTCGGTCGCCGGCGTCAGGACGCCACCGTTGGCAGCCGTTGCCGCAATGGAGCGAGCATCCATCAGGGCCACGGCGCTCAGCTGGCCATTACCCGGCTTGGAACCCTCGCGGTTGGGGAAGTTGCGCGTAGTGTGGCGGATCGAAAGGCCGTTGTTGGCAGGCGTGTCGCCAGCGCCAAAGCACGGACCGCAGAACGCCGTGCGCACGATCGCACCGGCCTCAATGAGGTCATAGATATAGCCACGGCGCGTAAGTTCGAGCGCCACGGGCTGGCTTGTGGGATAGACCGACAGCGAGAACTCGCCGCAGCCGGTGTTGGCGCCCTTGAGCACGCGGGCAGCCTGGACCACGGAGTCGTAGTTGCCGCCCGAGCAGCCGGCGATAACGCCCTGCTGTACGTGCAGCTTGCCGTCGACGATCTTGTCGAGCAGGCTAAAGTGCGTCTTGCCCTCGCCGATCTTGGCAGCCTCGAGCTCCACCTCATGCAGGATGTCCTCGAGGTTCTCGTTGAGCTCGTCGATCTCAAAGCCATTGGAAGGATGGAACGGCAGCGCGATCATGGGCTTGATGCTCGACAGGTCGACCTCGACGCAACCGTCATAGTAGGCGACATCGGCGGGCTTGAGCTCGCGGTAGTCGTCGCCGCGGCCGTGCATGGCCAAAAACGCATGCGTGTCCTCGTCGGTGGCCCAAATGCTCGACAGGCAGGTGGTCTCGGTGGTCATGACGTCAACGCCGTTGCGGTAATCGGTCGTCATGCTCGCGATTCCGGGGCCCACAAACTCCATGACCTTGTTCTTGACGTAGCCCTTGGCAAAGACGGCGCGAATGATGGCGAGCGCCACATCGTGCGGGCCGACGCCGGGGCGCGGGGCGCCCGTGAGGTAGATGGCCACGACGCCGGGATAGGCGACATCGTAGGTGTCGCGCAGCAGCTGCTTTGCCAACTCGCCGCCGCCCTCGCCCACGGCCATGGTACCCAGGGCACCATAGCGGGTGTGCGAGTCGGAACCCAGGATCATCTTGCCGCAGCCGGCGAAGTTCTCACGCATAAAGGAGTGGATGACGGCGATGTGCGGCGGAACGAAGATGCCGCCGTACTTCTTGGCCGCGGAAAGGCCAAAGACGTGATCGTCCTCGTTGATGGTGCCGCCCACGGCGCACAGCGAGTTATGGCAGTTGGTGAGCACGTAGGGCAGCGGAAACTGCTCCATGCCCGAGGCGCGCGCCGTCTGGATGATGCCGACAAAGGTGATGTCGTGGCTCGCCATAGCGTCGAAGCGAATCTTGAGCGCCTCGGGATCTCCGGACGTATTGTGTGCCTGGAGGATCGAATACGCGATGGTGCCGCGCTTAGCATCCTCGGGCGTCTGCGTAATACCGCGCTCGGCAGCCTCGGCCGCAGGCACAACCTCGCTGCCGCCGCGCAGGTAAATGCCGTCCTCGTACAGCTTGACCATACTGTCTCCCACTCTGCCCAAAAGATTTGGGCGCATAGCATACATTCGTTCAATATCGTGCCATAGAACGGTTGCGAGTGGGTTACGAATCTCTGCGTTCACTTTATCTCAGTAAAGCAGAGGACGAGTTAGGTCCTGGGGAGGCAGACTTAGACGCTCAAATGACGAGAGTGGATAATCTCCCACTTTGAGCCTGCAAACAGGCAAAAAACGGGAGATTATCCACTCTCATTCTGCAGGTACTCATTTAAGTCTGTCCCCAATGAGTGCCTACAGGTCGCCGCCCGTGCCCAGCAGTTTGCGCATGACTTGCTCGGGGTTGACCGAGCCGTCGCGCGGGGCCAGGGCGGTGATCTTCTTCTGCATCTTATACTCGTGCAGCTCGTCCTCGAGCTGGCGCACGCGGGCGCGGAGCTTTTCGTTCTCGCGCTCGCGCTCCTCGGCACGCTCCTTCATATCGAGGATGCGCACCACGCCGGCAAGGTTGATGCCCTCGTCAGTCAGCTGGTTGATGAGCTCCAGGCGCTCGATATCGGCACGCGAATACAGACGCGTGTTGCCGCCCGAGCGCTGGGGGTTCACCAAGCCCTTGGACTCGTAGACGCGCAGAGTCTGCGGGTGCATGCCGGTCAGCTCGGCCGCCACGCTGATCATGTACAGCGGTTTGTTCCTATTGTCCTCGGCCATGCTACCTGACCCCTTTCCGTCTCGTTATCGTCCATCATAAGCCCGCGGGCGTGGGCGTGCGCCGCGACCGCCCTAGTACGTCGCCTTGTAACGATTGACCTTCTCGCGATAGTCGCGCGTGTCGGCCTCGCGCAGCTTGGTCATGGCATCGCGTTCATCGTCGGACAGGTTCGTGGGAACCTGCACCTTGATCTCGACGAGCAGCGCGCCCGTGCGGCCACGGTGCTTAACATCGGGCGCGCCCATCTCCTTAAAGCGGAACTTCTTGCCCGTCTGGGTGCCCGCCGGCACCTTCAGACGAACCGTCGCGCCGCCGGGTGTGGGCACATCCACCGTGCAGCCGAGCGCCGCCTCGTAAACCGAGATCGGTACCTCCATGGTCACATCGGCACCCTTGCGCTTAAACAGCGGGTGCTCCTCCACATGCGTGGTCACGACCAGGTCGCCGCGCTCGCCACCCGCAACGCCATACTCGCCGCGACGCTTGTAGCGTAGTTTGCCGCCGTCGACCGCACCTGCGGGAACCGAGACCGTAATGGTTTGCTGCTCGCCCGTCGAGGGAATGCGATAGGTGACCTTGTGCGTCACGCCGCGAAACGCGTCCTCGGCCGTCACGTCGACAGTCAGCGACAGGTCGCCGCCCTTGCGAGCACGGCTGCGACCCGCACCGGCACCGGCATTACCCGCAGCCCCGGCAAAGCCCGAGCCCCAATCGCTGCCCCAAGCGCCGTTGCCGCTAAAGATGCTGTCGAAGATATCGCCCCAGCCGCTGGCGCCCGCGCCGGCACCGTAGCCGCCGCCATACGCGCCGCCCGCGCCCGGCATGCCGCCGAACATGAGCATCTGGTCGTACTCTTTGCGCTTCTTCTCGTCCGAAAGCGTCTCGTAAGCCTCGCTAATCTCCTTGAACTTGGCCTCGTCGCCGCCGGCATCGGGGTGGTATTTTTGCGCGAGCTTGCGAAACGCGCTCTTGATCTCTTTGTCGGAGGCGCTCTTGGATACGCCCAGGATGTCATAGAAGGTTTTGCCTGCAGCCATCGTAGCTCCTCTCCTGTTTCATCCACCGCTCAACGGGCGGCGGCTCATACTGTCATATGGCACTAGGCCAGAAAGGGCCCCGGGTGTTGCCCCGGGGCCCTTCTCAATTACTCCTCGGTGCTCTCAGCCGTATCGGCCGCAGCATCCTCGGGCGCCGCTTCGGGCTCCGGTGCGGGGCGCTTCTCGCCACCGTAGGTCACCGTCACCATCGCGGAGCGCAGGATGCGGTCCGCCATGCGGTAGCCCTTCTGGTACACGTCGTTGACGGTCTCGTCGTACTGCGATGCGTCCTCGACACGCCCCACGGCCTGGTGCTCGAGCGGATCGAACGCCTCGCCCTTGGGGTCGATGGGCTCAACGCCCTCGTGCGCAAACACATCGAGCAGCTTGGCATGCACCGCATCAACGCCATCGACGAACTGCTTAAAGTCGTCGGAAAGCTCCTGGCTACGGGCATGGTCGATTGCACGCTCGATATCGTCAACCACCGGCAACAGCGCGGTGACAAGCTTCTCGGTCGCGCGCTCGCGCTCGGCGATACGCTCGCTGGCGGTGCGGCGACGGAAGTTCTCCCAGTCGGCCTGCAGACGGGCGGTACGCTCGGTGGCGTCCTTTGCCTTGTCCTCGGCGGCCTTCTGAGCCTCTGCCGCAGCATCGAGCTCGCTGCGTACGTCGGCAAGCTCCTTTTGGGCCTGCTCGAACTTGAGCTTAAAGTCGTTGTCGGCGGCTTCCTCACCGGCGCGGATAGCGGCTTCCACCATCTCGTCCTCGGTCATCGTCGCCTCCTTGTTGGAATCCTCTACCTGGTTCTCGGCAGCCTCGGCGGCCTCGGCCTCGTTGGCCTCGGTATCGTCGACGGCCTCTACGGGAATCTTCACGTCCTTCTCCTCAGAGTCAACGGGGGCGGCGCCAGCGGCGGCCGCCTCCGTGCGAGCTTTACGGGCGGACATGATTACTTGTCCTCGTCGTCCACAACCTCGTAGTCGGCGTCGACAACGTCATCGTCGGCAGGCTGGGCACCGGCGGCGCCGTCGGTCTGCTGCTGAGCGTCGGCGTAGACAACCTGAGCCAGCTCGTAGGCTACGGACTGCAGGGATTCGCCAGCGGCCTTGATGGCCTCGACGTCAGAGCCCTCGAGCGCCTTCTTGGCGTCGGCGATAGCGGCCTCGGCCTTGGACTTCACATCGGCGGAAACCTTGTCGCCCAGCTCGTTGAGGGTCTGCTCGGTGGAGTAGCACAGGCTGTCGGTCTGGTTGCGGACCTCGACCTCTTCCTTCTGCTTCTTGTCCTCCTCGGCATGAGCCTCGGCGTCCTTGACCATGCGATCGACTTCGTCGTCGGAAAGCGCGGTGGAGCCGGAAATGGTGATCTGCTGCTCCTTGCCGGTGCCCTTGTCCTTAGCAGAGACCTTGACGATGCCGTTGGCGTCGATGTCGAAGGTGACCTCGATCTGCGGCACACCGCGGCGGGCAGCCGGGATACCGGTCAGCTGGAACTTACCGAGCGACTTGTTATCGCGGGCAAGCTCGCGCTCGCCCTGGAGCACGTTGATCTCGACGCTGGTCTGGTTGTCGGCAGCGGTGGAGTAGACCTCGGTCTTGGAGGTCGGGATCGTGGTGTTGCGGTCGATCATCTTGGTCATGATGCCGCCCATGGTCTCGACGCCCAGCGACAGCGGGGTAACGTCGAGCAGCAGGATGCCCTCGACGTCGCCGGTGAGCACGCCGCCCTGGACGGCAGCGCCGTCGGCAACGACCTCGTCGGGGTTCACGGACATGTTGGGCTGCTTGCCGGTCATGGTCTTGACCAGATCCTGGACGGCGGGCATACGGGTGGAGCCGCCGACGAGGATGACCTCGGTCAGATCGGAGAGCTTAAGCTTGGCGTCGCGCAGGGCGTTGGTGACAGGCTGCTTGCAGCGCTCGAGCAGGTCGCGGGTGATCTTCTCGAACTCGGCGCGGGTCAGCGTGTAGTTGAGGTGCAGCGGGCCAGACTGGTTCATGGTGATGAACGGCAGGTTGATGGTGGACTGCTGGGCTGCGGAGAGCTCCTTCTTGGCGTTCTCGGCGGCCTCCTTCAGACGCTGCAGGGCCATGGGGTCCTGACGCAGGTCGACACCGTTCTCCTGCTGGAACTTATCGGCCATCCAGTCGATGACGCGCTGATCCCAGTCGTCGCCGCCCAGGTGGTTGTCGCCCGAGGTGGACAGAACCTCAAACACGCCGTCAGCGAGGTCGAGGATGGAGACGTCGAAGGTGCCGCCGCCCAGGTCGAAGACCAGAATGCGCTGGTCGGTGCCCTGCTTGTCCAGGCCATAGGCCAGAGCAGCAGCGGTCGGCTCGTTGACGATACGCTTGACGTTGAGGCCGGCGATCTTGCCGGCGTCCTTGGTGGCCTGACGCTGGGCGTCGTTGAAGTAGGCCGGGACGGTGATGACGGCGTCGGTGACGGTCTCGCCCAGATACTTCTCGGCGTCGGCCTTCATCTTTGCGAGCGTCATGGCGCTCACCTGCTCGGCGGTATAATCCTTGCCCTCGATATCGACGACGGCACGGCCACCCTGGCCCTCCTTGACCTCATACGGCACGGTCTTGATCTCGGAGGTGCACTCGGAGTACTTGCGGCCCATGAAGCGCTTGATGGAGAACACGGTGTTCTTGGGGTTGGTGACCGCCTGGTTCTTAGCGGCCTTACCCACGACGCGGTCGCCGTCAGCACGGAAGCCCACGACAGACGGGGTGGTGCGGTCGCCCTCGGCGTTCACGATAATGGTCGGAGAACCGCCCTCGAGGACGGCCATTGCGGAGTTAGTAGTACCAAGGTCGATACCAAGAATCTTACTCATTAGAAATTCCCTCTCTCTTTTGCGTTCGCGCCGCCTCGACGATCTGTCGCGCGGCGCTTCGGCTTGTCTTTCAGGATGTAGTGTATCCCCTTATGGGCCGGAATATACAAAATCTAAGTCAATTCATATAAGATTTCTTATCTCCGAGAGTTTAGGTTCGCAAAATCGCAGGCAGAAGCGCTATTTGAGTTCTCGGCAGATCTATTGAGATCTATGTAGAGATGGCTGAGGTTTGGGCTTGGGAGCGCACATGGCGGCCCCGGGCTTCCCTGGGGAAAGTTCGACCCGTTTTTCGGCCAAATAATGGGATGCGGTTTCCGCAAGCACGCTCAATCGCCCTATATTACAAGTCACCTATAGCTAACATTTGCGCAGCTCAACGGCCCCACCTGCGCGTTTTTTAGTAAACCTTGGCATACTCGGCGAACGGTATGAAGATGCCGGCCAGAGGGTATTGCAAACGGTCGCTCCCGTGGTATGTTTTTGCCCGAATCAAACCGGCGCGCATCGCCTGTAGCGTCGGTCAACAGAGAGGAAACTACCATGGCTCATCCCGTAATTGATGCCGACGAGTGCATCGCTTGTGGCGTTTGCGTCGACTCCTGCCCCGCTGGCGTTCTGGAGCTCCAGGACGTCGCTACCGTCGCCGACGAGGACTCCTGCGTCGCCTGTGGCGCTTGCCAGGACGCTTGCCCCGCTGGCGCGATCACCGAGATCGTCGAGGAGTAACAACTCCCCCACTTGCACACTCAAAAGTACACCGTGCACAAAAAAGGAGGCTTCCGCATCGCCGCGGAGGCCTCCTTTTTGTGCGGTTAACCAATTAGGCACCGTCGCAGGTTGAGCTCACGTCAGCGAAAACGTCCCTAAGCGAGCAAGGTGACGTGAAAGAGGAGGGAAGCGTACTTTGGTACGCGACCGACGATTGAACGTCAGATTGCCGCTTAGGGACGTTTGCAGCATCGGCTACGATAGATCGTCCTCGTAAGGCATTAAATCGGCAAGGTAGCCCTTCTCCTTGAGTATGGCCTCGATCTCGTCGAGGGTCTGCTCGTCCTCCGCCGCGATGCGATGGAAGTGGTAGCCGCTCGTCACCGTTAGTAGTGGAAAGCTCTTGCCGCTCTCGATATCGTGCAGGTAGCGCTCAACATCGCGACGATTGCGGATGTCCAGGTCGGCCGTGATCTTGCCGTACACACGATGGTTGACGATCACGTTGAGCACGGCGCCACCCGCGTCGACGATACTCGTAAGCTCGTCGCCCGCCTGCTCCACGCCGTGGCGCACCTTAACAAGACGCGTGGGCACGGCGGGGCTACTCGCGGCTTCCTGCAGCACGTAGCCGCGGTTGGTCGCCACGATATCGTGCCCATCGGCACGCAACAGGGCAATATCCTGAACCACGACCTGGCGGCTCACGCCAACCTCGCGGGCAAGTGCGCTGCCCGAAACGGGCTCCCTGGCTCCCTCGAGCACGCCCATGATGGCACGACGGCGCTCGCGGGCGTTCATTATTTACCGTCCAGCAGACGCAGGTGCTTAAGCGAGAGGTCGAGGATCGGGGCGGAGTGTGTCAGCGCGCCCGAGCTAATAAAGTCGACGCCCAGATCGGCCAGGGCGCGAATATTGCTGGCGTCCACATTGCCCGAACACTCAGTCTTGGCGCGACCGGCGATAAGCTCGATAGCGGCGGCCATGTCGTCGTGGGTCATGTTGTCGAACATGATGATGTCGGCGCCGGCTTCCACGGCCTCGCGCACCATGTCCAGGTTCTCGCACTCGATCTCGACCGTCGTGGTAAACGATGCATGGGCGCGCGCCATCTCAATCGCGCGCGCCACGCCACCGGCGGCGTCGATGTGGTTGTCCTTGAGCATGACGGCCGTCGACAGGTTGTAGCGATGGTTGCTGCCGCCGCCGATCTCAACCGCCGCCTTCTCGAAAACGCGCATGCCCGGCGTGGTCTTGCGTGTGTCGACAAGCACGGTCTTGGTACCCTCGAGCGCCGCTGCCATTCTGTGCGTATAGGTAGCGATACCGCTCATGCGCTGCAGGTAGTTGAGCGCCACGCGCTCGCCCGAAAGCAGCACGCGCGCATCGCCGCGCACCTGGCCCACGTGGTCGCCGGCGTGCACCTCGTCACCGTCGGCAACATCAAACAGCACCGAGCTCTGCGAATCCAGCAGCTCAAAGGTGCGGGCGAACACATCCAAGCCCGCGATGATGCCATCGGCCTTGGCGATGAGCTCCACCGTGGCGGGGCGCGCCGTGGGGCACACGCTCGCCGTGCTCACGTCCTCAAACGTAATGTCCTCGCGTAGAGCCTGCAGAATCAGATCATCGACGACGAGCTTCATGGTAATGGGATTCATGGTCTACTCCTCCACGGCCTGCGTGCCGGCGGCACGGGCCAAATCATCGATTGCCAGGGAGTCGGCGCTCAGGGCGCGATGACGCCCGTCGAGCGCGGGCTCGCCCGCCTGCTCCACGGCGAGCGACTCGCCGGTGCGCATGTACCACGCGGCGCGACGACCCCAGACCAGCGCCTCGAGCAGGCTGTTGGAAGCCAGGCGATTCTTGCCGTGCACGCCGTTGCAGGCCGTCTCACCGGCTGCGTAGAGCTCGGGCATCGAGGTGCGGCCGTCCTTGTCGACCCACACGCCGCCCATAAAGTAGTGCTGCGTAGGCGTAACGGGGATGGGCTCGTCCAAGATGTCGCGGCCGTCCTCCAAGCAGCGTGCGCGAATGTTGGCAAAGTGCCCGGTCACTACATCGCGCTCGACGGGGGCAAAGCTCAGCCACTCGTGCTCGGTACCGTCCTGCTTCATCTGCTCGCGGATGGCGGCAGCGACAACGTCGCGCGGCTGCAACTCGTCGGTAAAACGCTCGCCGGCGGCATTGAGCAGAATCGCGCCCTCACCGCGGCAGCTCTCGCTGATCAGGAAGGTGCGGCCTGGCTGCGGCGAGAACAGTCCCGTGGGGTGGATCTGCACGTAGTCCAGGTGCTCCATCTTAATGCCATGCTCCTGAGCGATGTAGCAGGCATCGCCCGTGAGCTGCGGATAGTTGGTCGAGTGGTCGTATATGCCGCCGATGCCGCCCGTTGCCCACAGCGTGTGGCGGGCATGGATCTTAAACGGCTCGCCGGCATGCGCGCCCTCGGCGGCATTTATCAGCTCGTCGGCGGGGCGGACCGAGTTGTCCTCGTCCACGGGAACGGCGACGACACCGGCACACACCGTGGCGCCGTCACGCTCGCCCGTCAGGATGTCGGTCATGGCCACGTGCTCCAAAATCTGCACGTTATCCAGTTTGCGAACGGCCTGAAGCAGCTTGGTCGTGATCTCCTTGCCCGTAATGTCGGCATGGAAGGCAATGCGGGGGCGGCTGTGCGCACCCTCGCGGGTAAAGTCGAGGCTGCCGTCGGCCTTGCGCTCAAAGTCCACGCCCATCGCCAGCAGGTCGTTGATGACCGAGCGGCTCGAGCGGATCATGATGTCGACGCTCTCGCGGCGGTTCTCGTAGTGGCCGGCGTGCATGGTGTCCTCAAAGAAGGCATCGTAGTCCGAGCCCTCGGGCAGCACGCAAATGCCGCCCTGCGCGAGCATCGAATCGCACTCGTCGACAGCGCCCTTGGAGAGCATGATCACGCGCGTGCTCGTCGGCAGATTGAGGGCCGCGTACAGGCCCGCCACGCCGCAACCGGCAATGACAACGTCGCACTCCATGTCGGGGTATTGTTTGGTTTCCACAGGAATCCTCTCCCTTGTTATGTGACATAAGGGACTGTCCCTCATGTCACATTGGCTTAGCGCGCCGCGTACTCGAGCATGCGGTCGAGCGTAAGTTTAGCCTGGTCGGCGGCCTCGTCCGACACGCCGATCTGCACCTCGCCCTCGCCCGTCTCCAGGCAGCGCACGAGTTTTTCGAGCGTGATGAGATCCATGTTGACGCAGGTGGGCTGCACCGCGGGGAAGTAGAACTTTTTGCCGGTGCCCTCGCAGCGGCGCTCGAGCTCGTAGAGCACGCCGCGGACCGTCACGATAATGAACTCGCTCGCGTCGGACTCCTCGGCATACTTGATGATGCCGGCGGTGGAGCCGATGTAGTCGGCCTCGGCCAAGACGTCGGCCTTGCACTCAGGATGCGCCAGCACGAGCGCGTCGGGGTGGGCCTCCGTCGCGTCAACGATCTGCTCGACGGTGATGATGTGATGGCGCGGGCAGTAGCCGTTGTTGAGGATGACGTGCTTTTGGGGCACCTGCTCGGCTACGAAGCGGCCCAGGTTCTGGTCGGGAATGAACAAGATGTGCTGCTGCGGCAGCTCGGAGACGATCTTGACGGCGTTTGAGCTGGTAACGCACACGTCACTCCAGCTCTTGATCTCGACCGTGGAGTTGACGTAGCAGACCACGGCCAGGTCGTCGCCGTACTCGGCGCGCGCCGCATCGACCGTCTCGCGCTTGACCATGTGCGCCATGGGACAGTCCGCGCCCGGCTCGGGCAGCAGCACGGTCTTGGTGGGATTGAGCAGCTTGGCGCTCTCGCCCATAAACTCCACGCCGCACAGCACGATGGTCTGCTGCGGCAGGCTCTTGGCAAGCTTTGCCAGGTAGAAGCTGTCGCCGACGTAATCGGCCACAGCCTGGACCTCGGGCGCCACGTAATAGTGCGCCAGGATCACCGCGTCGCGCTGGGTTTTAAGTTGCTGAATGGCCTCGACGAGCTCTGCGGGCACCAATGCCGCGCGCTCCGTTGCCGTCGTTGCCGATGCCAGGCCGGCCGCGATATCGCGTGCAAGCTCCGACGCATCCATGTTCGCGCTCTGTGCCATCAAGGCCCCTCTCTTTTGGCGAATCTTGGGGCTTTAGTATGACACCTAGGTTTACAGCTGACAAGACAGCTGTAAACCTAGGTGTAAAGTTGAAATAAAGATTCAATCATGCGGCAGGTCCATTTTCGAACTGGCAAGCTGAGGACAGCCGAAAATGGACCCGCCCCATGATTCGGGCAGCCCGTTTTGTCCTGGACCAAGGGGCAGTGGTCAAAAAGGGCCAAATATGAGTACTGTCACCAAATTAGTAGCATCGATTTTCCGGTCCAGAGCAGCAAAATCGCCTTGTTTGGAGCCCGATCGCGACTCTGAAGAACGAAAATCGATGCACTTTTGGCCTCTGGCACCGATTTTTGAGGCCATTTGGCTGCCACCAAACTGGTAACAGTACTCATATTTGGCCCTTTTTGACCACCGGGTTTCCGGCAGGCCCCAAAAGCGGGCCCGAATCGCTCGATCCGGGCCCGCTGGGGGTAGCGAGCACAATCGAGGTGTAAGAAGCAAGAGAGGGCCATCGCCTAGAATCGTCAGCGCCTAGATATTCAACGAGAGGAAAGACAATGGTCCGCAGCGACATGCTACCCCAGCCGGACCGGGGGCTCGGCCTCGACCGGCCCCAGACCGAGGCATTTCACCGACGAGTTCAAGAGGAAGATAGTCGATCTCCACAACGCCGGAAAGCCCAGGCGCGAGGCCATGGACGAGTGCGACCTCGACAAGAGCACCGTGGAGAGGCGGGTCAAGTCGATAAACGAGACCGGCTCGCCGCGCGCCGCCGACAACCGCACGCCCGAGTAGAACCGGATCCTGGAGCCCGAGCGCGAGAACCGCAGGCTCCGGATGGAGGTCAACGTCTTAAGACGAGCGGCGCCAGCATACGCTCGGAAGTCAGGGCCATGGCGGCCAACGGGGGGCCGCTGCCCCATATCGGCGCAGCGCTGGCATCGAGGCCTTCTGACCTGTGTCAAGATTTCGGACACGCATGCTCGAGAAATCAAGCGGCCATAGGCATGGCCTCGAGCTTGGGCTCGGTTCTCTCGAAGAAGGCCGCCATGGCCTCGGCCGGCACCTTGTAGCCGATCGTCGAGCGGGGCCTTCGGCGGTTGTAGTACGCCTCGATGAACTCGACCACCGCGTGCTTGGCGGAATCCCTGGTCGGGAAGCTGCGCCTGTAGTACATCTCGTTCTTCAGCGTGGCGAGGAACGACTCGGCCACCGCGTTGTCGTGGCAGTTGCCGGCGCGGCTGCAGGACAGCCGCACGTCGTTGTCGCGCGCCCATTCGGCCAGAAGCCTGCTGGTGTACTGGGCGCCGCGGTCGGCGTGGAATATCGCGTTGCCGGCCACGTAGCCGCGCGATTTGGCCGACGCCAGCGCCGAAACCACGATGTCGGCGGTCATGCGCTCGGAGAGCGACCAGCCCACCACCATGCGGGTGTTGAGGTCGATGACCGTCGACAGGTACAGCCATCCCTCGCCGGTGCGCAGGTAGGTGATGTCGCCCACGAGCTTGCAGGTTGGAACGGGACTGGTGAAGTCGCGGCGCACCAGGTCGGGCCGGGGCCTGGCCTTCGGGTCGGGGATGGTGGTGCGCTTCCTGGCGTTGGGCGTGCAGCCGCGTATTCCCAGCTCGTGCATCAGCTTGCGCACCCTGTACAGGGTCAATCCGGAGAACTCGCCGGGCAGGAAGCATTTCACGAACCGGAAGCCGAACCTGCGGTCCGACTCCAGCCACACGCGCCGGACCGCCTCGCGCTCGGCCGACCAGTTTTCTCGCGGGCAGCCGTTGGAGAGCCACGAGTAGAAGCCCGATCGGCTCACGCCGAGCACGCGGGCCATCATTTTCACCGGGAATTCGGCCTTCTCCGCCAACATCATCCGGTAGCATGCGGCTACGCCTGGCTTTTGGCGAAGAAGGCCGCGGCTTTTTTCAAGAAGGCGTTCTCCATCTCGAGCTCGCGTATGCGCCTTTTCGCCTCGCGAAGCTCGCGGTCCTCGGCCTTGGGGTCGGGCCCGCCGGCAAGCTCGCGCCGGCGGTTCTGCACCCACTTGTTCACGGTCTTGGAATTCAGGCCCAGTTCTGCGCAGCATTCCGTTATCGGCCTGCCCGTCGAGATGATGTAGTCGGCGGTCTCGCGCCTGAACTCGTCGGTGTACTTGGCGGCTGGGTTGGACATAGCATACCGTCCTCTCGGTCGTCGATGAATGCATTCTAAAGGATTGGGCCTCTAGCATGCGTGTCCGAAAAGACGATACAGGTCAGACAACCCAATCAGACGTCGTCTCGAGCACGTCCTCTGCACGGTCGAGCGTGCTTCTGGCCTTGGCACCCTGTTTGAACCACGAGCGCAGGTCCTCGAGCGTGCTGCCCGCTGCGTACACCTTGATTTTGCGACCGCCTTTCGTGGTAACCGTGCAACGGTCGCCGCTCTCGCTATCCTCGTGCGCCGTGACCTTCTTGAGATAATCGCGGCGGAACGCCACGACGCGGGCGTTGCTGATCTCGATGAACCAATCGTCGTCGACAAGCGAGGTGCCCGTGGCACCTCGGCTCGCCATCTCCTCGGCGAAGGAGAAACCGAGTTCGCGCTCCTGTCTGCCGATCTCGTAGATACCACGGGCGGGCATGCTGAGCATGAGCAGAGGCAGGAGTCCCCCTATGAACAGGAAGAGGCATGGGACGAGCAGGAGCAGACGAGCACCGGCGTCGGTGAAAACAGCCATGAAGGCGATCACGAGCGAGAAGACGAGCGCCATACCGTTGAAAACAATCGTCAACGGCTTGATGGCAGACCAACACAGACCCGCCTTGGTCATCGGGCCGTCAACAGCGTCCGAGACCTCGATGCCCTCTTCCTCCAGACGGGCGAGGAGGTTGAGCGAGCACACCCCCTCGAGGCTTATCGAGCAGAACTTCCGGTCGCCCTCGAACAGGTCGATCCTCATCATCTGCGTGTGAAGCGTTGCACGGGTGATGTTGCCAAACGTCGTCTCCTTGCGGATGCCGAAGGCGTTACGCGAGAGAATTCGCTCACCGTCCACGTCGATGCGCGGGATGCTCAGCAGGGCCCAGATGGCCATGCCCGCGAGCGCCATGGCGTGACCGAACCACACAAGTTCGTGGTCCCACTCGCCCAACGAGACGCCCTGCCAGACGTAGACACCCAGCATGAGCAGTTCGAACGCGACGGCGCAGCAGGCGATGATCGTGCGAATGGCAGCGGGCATGCGCACCGTGAAGCGATCGAGGCTGTCCGTCGCCTCACTGCGCTCGCGCGCGCCGCGACGGGCGACCCATGCAGTGAGCGGACCGACGATGAACACCACCATCGCCACGCGCAGGAACGATTCGAGTATGTCGCCCATATTAACCACCATCCCAATAGAAAACGTGAATTTGGGAGACTATAGCAGAGCGAAGCGATCTGCACGGCATCGTCCGGGTGTTTTCGGCATACGGTGGAAACCAGCGGCAGCGGACGTTGAGAACTCACCCAAAAGACGCGATTCGACCGAAGCGATTCTTCTTGACTTGGTCTCAATGTGATACGACATACGCCACTACCTGCGCGGTCTTGCGGCCCTGATCGAAGAGGGTCACACCGATGAGGCGCTCGAGCGTATCGACGCGCTTTGCGAGACCAACGACCGCACCGCTGTGCGCCGCTACTGCGCCAACGAAACGGTCAACATTGCGCTCTCGTCGCTTTCCGCGGACATCAACGCGCACGGCATCACCGCCGACCTGCGAGCCGCCGTGCCCGAAACCGTCCACGTGGGCGATGCCGATCTGTTCAGTGTGGTATCGAACGCCCTGGACAATGCCATCGCCGCGGCGAGCACCGCCCCCGAAGGCAAGCGGTTTGTCGACCTGGACCTTCGCTACGAAGACGGTCAGCTTCTATTGCTGGTTTCCAACACATTTGGACGGGCGCCGCACATGGTCGACGGCACGCCCGTGGCTCAGCACGCCGGTCACGGCTTTGGCACCAAGAGCATTAAACTCGCCGTGGAGCGCATGAACGGCAACTGCCAGTTCCGCATTAACGGCGATCGGTTTGAGCTGCGCGCTGTGATGTAAGGGCGCGGGCGCGACGGATTTGCGTTCCGCGGGTACGGCTCGCCCGCTCGGGGTCGTTTGTCGACGCGGGCTCGCTACAGCGGAGCGGCCGCCGGAGTCAGCTGCTTGATGTAGGCCCACATGCGCTGCTTAGCGGCCTTGTCGGTGAGTGCCGCCTCAAAACCGTCGAGCGCGAGCACACGGCGACCCTGCACATGGGCGACCAAGCCGGGCTTGAGCATGGCGGTGTCGAAGTCATCGATCGCCACGAGCATATCGGCGTAGGTCTCGCGCATGGCGTCAGCCGCGTTGTTGTCGAGCAGTAGCACCGCCTCGGGGTCCAAAGCCTCAAGCGCCTCACGGAACAGCTCGCACGGCAGAGTCTCGCCCACCGCGACCGCTCCGTCGCCTGCGCCGGCGACGCTTGCCAGCACGCAAAAATCCTCGGGCGCGTAGCCGATGGCCCCAAGCGCCTTGCGCAGCGCAGCACCGTCCGGACCGGCAGCCAGCTCGCCGCCCGAACGCTCGGCCTCGTCCAAATCGCCTTTGACCAGCACGATCGGCGAGCACGCGTTGCCCACGATGCGCACGCCACGGACCGCAAGCGATGTGAGCTCCTGCTCGGCCGCCTGGGCGATGGCTTCTTTTTTCTGGCTTTGTGACGTGGACATGCGCTCTCCAATCGTTTGCGTGCCCACCATTATATAAAAGAGCTGCCCGCGAGTGGTTGCTTTGCGGGCCGCTGGGTATAAGCACGGTCGTACTGAGTTTTACGCGGCCGAGCCGCGTCGTATTATGGAGG
Source organism: Collinsella sp. AF37-9 (assembly GCF_003475115.1). Taxonomy (NCBI): domain Bacteria; kingdom Bacillati; phylum Actinomycetota; class Coriobacteriia; order Coriobacteriales; family Coriobacteriaceae; genus Collinsella; species Collinsella sp. AF37-9. The sequence continues at coordinate 24,889 of NZ_QROQ01000010.1, forward strand.
TCACCATGGCTGACATTAAGCAGATTACCCCCGAGAACTTCGGCGCTGTCGTCAACGATAGCCTGCCCGTACTGGTTGATTTTTGGGCCCCGTGGTGCGGCCCCTGCCGCTCGCTCTCGCCCATCGTAGACGAGGTTGCCGACGAGCTGGCCGGCAAGTTGGCTGTGGCCAAGTGCAACGTCGACGACAACCAGGACCTGGCCATGAAGTTTGGCGTCATGAGCATCCCCACGCTGATCGTCTTTAAGAACGGCGAGGAGATTGACCGCTCGGTTGGCGCTCTGCCCAAGGCGAGGCTGCAGGCGCTGCTGGAGAAGCATCTGTAATACGCTTGTTACTTGCCCGCCGTCCATGAGCGGTTTTGCACCGCTCGCCGGACTGCCGGGTGCGGCGCGTGCGACCACGGATAGTATGGTAGTTACAAACAGCCCCCAGTGAACGGGTGCGAGTCGCACAGACTCGCACCCGTTTTCTTATGCAGCGGCGCGCAGAGCGGGCGTAGTAAAATCTGAACCACTGGATTACCGTCCACACAAGGAGATTTCCCATGCATGATGTTGGAATGAACATGAGCCAGCTTGCCATGAGCGTCAAGCAGGTCGACGACACCATCGAGCTCGCTCACGAGTGGAGCCATCAGTTGCTGCATGCGACCGAGAATTTTGACATGGAGCGCATCGGCGCCAAGCTCGAGGCAGCCATGGCCGCGCTGCACGAGGCCCACGACGCACTCGAGGGCTACGAAGAGGCCATCGAGGCCGACCACAACTCCGTCGGCTCCGTGAAGCTGGTGTAACGTGGCCGAACACGAGCACGGCTGCGGGTACGAGCACGAGCATCCGCACGGGGCGGACGGTGACGCAGGCTGCCACTGTAGTGGCTCCGGCTCCGAGCTGGTCCGCTTTTCGGTTACCGCACCGGACGACCTGCTGCGCCGTTTTGACGAACAGATCGCGCGCCGCGGCGACGTGGCCAACCGCTCCGAGGCCGTGCGCGACCTGATTCGCGCCTCGATCGCCAAGGAGCAGATGCGCACGCCCGATGAGCATGTTATCGGGTCGCTCACCATGATCTACGACCACCATACCGGCGACCTGACGCGCCGTCTGGACGAAGTGCAGCACGACTACACCGACGAGATCGTATCGACCATGCACGTGCATCTGGATCACCACAACTGCTTAGAGATTCTGGCGCTCAAGGGTCGCGGCGAGCGCGTCTACGAACTAGCCGACCGCCTGCTGGGCCTGCGCGGCGTTAAGCACGGTGAGCTCACGTGCGCCGCCACCAAGCAGAGCCTGGGGCTGTAGCGCACCTGTCCCTATTTGGTCGGTTTTGATGAGGGGTGTCGCATGCGACATGTGCATATTCATGTGACGGGCATTGTGCAGGGCGTTGGCATGCGGCCGTTTGTGTATCGCGAGGCCATGGCGCATGGCATTTGCGGATGGGTGCTCAACGCGGGCGACGGCGTGCATATCGAGGCGCACGCTCCGGCCGATGCGCTCGATGCTTTTGTTGCCGCGCTTTCTGCGCATGCGCCCGCGGCGGCTCGCGTTGAGCGAGTCGATGTTGCGGATTTGGGGCCTGGCGGCTGGAGCGCTGCCGATGAGCGGGGCTTTCGCATTGTGGCATCGCAGGATCAGACCGCTCATACCACGCTCGTCTCGCCCGATATCGCTACCTGTGACGATTGCCTGCGCGAGTTGTTCGATCCCGCCGACCGACGCTATCACTACCCCTTTATCAACTGCACTAACTGCGGGCCGCGCTTTACCATCATCCGCTCGCTGCCTTACGATCGAGCGGCCACCTCGATGGATTGTTTTCCCATGTGTCCCAAGTGCGCCGCGGAGTATGCCGACCCACTCGACCGGCGTTTTCACGCGCAGCCCGATGCCTGCTTTGATTGCGGGCCGCATATTACGTGGCGCGAGGCTGTGAACGGCGATGCGTGCGGGAATTCGTCCGCGACACCGGCCGTCGGCACCACACGCGAGGCCAGCGACGCCATTATCGACCGCTGTGTTGAGTTGCTGGCCAACGGCGGTATCGTCGCCATCAAGGGCCTGGGCGGATTTCACTTGGCATGCGATGCCTCCAACGAGCAGGCGGCAGCCGAGCTTCGCCGCCGCAAACGCCGTAGCAATAAGCCGCTTGCCGTTATGGTGCGCGACCTTGCCGACGTTGAACGCCTGTGCCACGTCAACGACGTTGAGCGCGGTTTGCTGACCGGCAGCATTCGCCCCATTGTACTGCTGCGCCGACGTGCTGTTTGCGGGAGCGACGACGATTCTCCCGACGCCCTCGTACTCGCGCCGTCCATCGCGCACGACCTGCCCGAGCTCGGCGTTATGCTCCCCTACACCCCGCTTCAGCATCTGTTGCTTGCCGCGGCAGAAGCCCGCGGTATGCACGCGCTCGTCATGACCAGCGGCAACCTGAGCGAAGAGCCCATCGAGACCGACGACAACCTTGCCTGGGAACACCTCGTTGCCGTCGGCATCGCCGATGCGCTGCTCGGTAACGACCGCGCAATTCTGTCGCGCTACGACGACTCTGTGGTACGCGTGGTCGACGGCGCCGTTATGCCCGTTCGCCGCGCTCGCGGATATGCGCCCCAGCCGCTGCCGTTGCCGGCGCTCGACGGCGCTCCGCCCTGCATGCTCGCCTGCGGGCCACAACAAAAGGCCACGATTGCGCTCACGCGTGAAGGGACGAACGGCGAGGCAACCTGTTTTGTGTCGCAGCATATCGGCGATGTTGAAAACGGCGAGACCTTCGATGCCTGGAACGCCGCGCGCACGCGCTTGGAAGATCTCTTTGACTTGGCACCCGCCGCCTTGGCCTGCGATTTACACCCCAGTTATCTATCGGGCCAGTGGGCGCGCGAGCAGGCACGGGAGCACAATCTGCCGCTTATCGAAGTCCAGCACCATCATGCGCACATCGCAAGCGTGATGGCAGAAGCGATTGTTGCAGGCCAGCTTGCGCCCGAGGCGCGCGTCCTTGGCATCGCCTTTGACGGCACCGGTGCCGGCACCGATGGGACCATTTGGGGCGGCGAGTTTCTTGTCGCTGGCCTTGCTGACTTTGAGCGCGCAGCGCATCTGCGCACTTGGGCCCTACCCGGTGGCGTAGCGTCCGTACGCGATGCCCGCCGCAACGCCTTTGCCCTGCTCAGTGAGCTCGGCCTGCTCGAGCACCCAGGTGCCGCTCGGCTTTTGGACAGCCTCGACGAGCAAACGCGCCGCGTGACAGCCACCATGATCGAGCGCGGCATCAACAGCCCGCGTACCAGCAGCATGGGGCGCCTCTTTGATGCCGCGGCAGCAATTCTGGGCATCTGTGACAAGGCAACCTACGAGGGCGAACCCGCCATAGAACTCGAAGCCGCCGCCTGGCGCGCGTTCAGCAGTGAAAGTGCCTGCCCCACCGGCAATATGGCCAGCTTTTCCGTAATCGAATCATCCCGTCCGGACGATTGCCATGTTCTGAACTCCAGGCCGCTTTTTGAGGCGCTTTTGGAGGGAATCAGGACCGGCGTGCCCGCTGGCAAGCTCGCGCTCGACTTCCACGCCACCATCGCACGCGCGTCGGCCCGCATCGCAAGCGAGATCTGCGTCCGTGAAGACCTCGACACCGTCGCGCTCTCGGGCGGCGTGTTCATGAACCGACTTTTGCTTCGGCTCCTTACCCACGAACTCAAAGACGCCGGTCTTGCCGTCTTGGTCCCCCACGCCGTGCCCGTCAACGACGGCTGCATCGCCTACGGTCAGGCCGCCATCGCTCGCGCTCGCCTCGCGCAGACAGCATCGCGATAGGCTGTTTTGCCAGCCTGCGCGCCGCCGTCTCACAGGTGTAACGCGTTTGCTCGTGACTCCCGCGAGCGCTACCATCAACTGATGGGTAATTAGGCGCCTATCCAGCGCAAAACGTATAAAAGGGGAACATTATGTGCCTTGCCGTTCCCGGTAAAGTGGTCAAACGCGACGACGACCTTAAGGCGACCGTCGACATGATGGGCATCGAGCGCCCCGTTTCGCTGCGTCTCGTGCCGACGGCGCAGGTTGGCGACTATATTCTCGTACACGCCGGCTTTGGCATCCAGATCGTCGACGAGCAGGAAGCGCAAGAAACGCTCGAGCTCGTTAATGCCATGACCGAACTGGCCGAAGAAGACCAACTGGCCAGCAATCCGGCCGAGGCATACTAGTGGCGGCCGGACAGCCGGCGCGCTCCGGTATCGACTTTTCGGCATTTCGCGACCCCAGGCTGGCTCGCGAGCTCATCGATCGTATTCATGAGCTTGTCGGCAGCCGCAGCATCAACCTTATGGAAGTCTGCGGCACGCATACCGTGAGCATCGGGCGCTATGGCTTTCGCTCCATTATGCCTGCCGGGCTCAAACTGCTGAGCGGTCCGGGTTGCCCCGTCTGCGTTACCGCCAACCGCGATATCGACCATGCAATCGCGCTCGCCAAGATGGACGGCGCCATCATCACCACCTTTGGCGACATGATGCGCGTGCCCGGGTCGTCTACCTCGCTCGCCGCGCAAAAGGCCGCGGGGCGCGATATTCGCATTGTGTACTCCCCACTCGATGCACTCGATATCGCCGAACACAACCCCGATCGCCCGGTCATTTTTATGGGCGTGGGCTTTGAGACCACAACGCCCACCATCGCCGCCGCCATTTTGGAGGCCGATGCACGCGGGCTCCAGAACTTCTCGGTCTATTGCGCCCACAAGACCACGCCGCCGGCGCTATGCGCGATTGCCAACGATCCCGAGACCACCATCGACGGCTTTATCCTGCCGGGCCACGTCGCTACCATCACGGGCCTGGCACCCTTTGGGTTTTTGGTCGATGAGTTCGAGACCCCCGGCGTAGTCACCGGGTTTGAGCCGGTCGATATCCTGCAAGGTATCTGCATGCTGGTCCAGATGGTTGTCGAGAAAAGGCCGGCGATCGACAACGCCTACCGCCGTGGCGTCAACGCTGACGGCAACCCCGTAGCGCGCCAGCTGGTCGAGCAGGTATTTGAGCCGTGCGACACCACGTGGCGCGGACTGGGACCGATTGCCAACTCGGGTCTTTCCATCCGGCCCGAATTCGCGCGCTTTGATGCCGGCGCCCGCTTTGACGTACCCATTGAACCGACGGTCGAACCACGCGGGTGCCGCTGCGGCGACGTGCTGCGCGGCGCCATCACGCCGAGCGACTGCCCGCTGTTCGGCCACGCATGTACGCCCGAACATCCCGTCGGACCGTGCATGGTGAGCTCCGAGGGCAGCTGTGCAGCATATTTCCGCTACCGAGGCTGTTAGGTTCCGCCGTTCTAACGAACGGCGGACCGGTCGACGCTGCGCGCCATTCAGGCGAGCGATTTGCCTTTCAATCGTCGGCTGCGGGCAAAAGCCCAGCAGCCTCCTCTTTCAAGGCAACTCACTTCGCCTGAATGGCGCTCGCTGACTTTTACTTAACATCGATTCTGCCACACTCAGCTATTGCCGACCCCCCACGATTGGAGTTTTCGATATGTCCCGTACTGCCACCGATAGCACTGTCCTGTTGGGCCACGGCTCGGGCGGGCAGATGATGAAGCGCATCATCGATGAGGTCTTTTTGGATGCCTTTGGGTCGCCCGAGCTGCTTGCGGGCAACGATGCCGGCGTCGCCGCGCTGCCCGCGAGCGGGCGCATCGCCATGTCGACCGACAGCTTTGTAGTCTCGCCGCAGTTCTTCCCCGGTGGCAACATCGGCCGCCTCGCCGTGTGCGGAACCGTCAACGACGTCGCGACCTCGGGTGCCAACGTGCGCTACCTATCGTGCGGCTTTATCCTCGAAGAGGGCTATCCCATGGATAAGCTGCGTCAGATCGTGCAGACCATGGCCGAGACGGCGCGCGAGGCGGGCGTGGCGATCATCACCGGCGACACCAAGGTGGTTGAGCGCGGCGGGGCCGACGGCGTCTACATCAATACCGCCGGCGTGGGCGAGGTACCCGCGGGTGTGGCGCTCAGCGGCGCCAACTGCCGCCCCGGCGACGTCATTCTGGTGTCGGGTACACTCGGCGACCACGGCATCGCCATCATGAGCCAACGCGAGGGCTTGGCGTTTTCGAGCACCATCGAAAGCGATGCCGCGCCGCTCAACCAGCTGATTGCCGATGTGCTTGCCGCAGCACCCGACACGCGCTGCTTTCGCGACCCCACGCGCGGTGGCCTGGCCTCGACGCTCAACGAGTTTGCGCAGGCCAGCGGCGTTGCCATGGAGGTCGACGAGGATGCCGTGCCCGTGCGCCCCGACGTGCAGGCAGCCTGCGAGATGCTCGGCTACGATGTGCTGCAGGTGGCAAACGAGGGCAAGATGGTCGCCGTGGTGCCGGCTGAGCAGGCCGATGCCGCGCTGGCGGCCATGCGCGCCGCCCGCTACGGAGAGAACGCTGCCATTATCGGCCGCGTGCTGCCGCTTGCCGAGGGCGCCCGTCCCGCCGTGCGCGTACGCACCGGCTGGGGCTCGACCCGTATCCTCGACATGCTCGTAGGAGAGCAGCTACCGAGGATTTGCTAACGACAAAGGCTCAGGGCTATTAAAGATATTCAGATTCCAAACATGCCCGGCACGCATGCCCAGTATCATGGGGTGCGTTTTACAACTCAAGCGGCAGGAGCAACCATGGCAGCGGATTATTCCCATGTGATTTTTGATCTGGACGGCACCATTCTCAACACGCTCGAGGACCTGGCGGCCGCCGGCAACCATACCTGCGAGATGCACGGCTGGCCCACGTTTGCCGTAGACGAGTACCGCTACAAAGTGGGAAACGGCATGCTCAAGCTGGTCGAACGCTTTATGCCTGCCGAGTATGCGGGCGACGGGCGTATGTTTGAGCAGACGCTTGCCGAGTTTAGGGCTTATTACGGCGAGCACAAGGAGGACCACACCGCACCGTACGCAGGCACGATCGAGATGCTCGACCGCCTGCGCACCGCGGATGTGCAGCTCGCCGTGCTCACCAACAAGGACCACGTCTCGGCGGCTCCGCTTATCGAAAAGTATTTTGGTTCCGAGCGCTTTGCGCTGGTGCAGGGCCGCGTCGATGCGTTTCCTCCCAAGCCCGAGGCGCCTGTTACGCTGCATATGATGAAAGAGCTAGGCGCCGATCCGGCAACCACACTCTATGTAGGCGATTCCAATGTCGATATCCTGACCGGTCACAATGCCGGCCTCAAGAGCGCCGGTGTCACCTGGGGCTTCCGCGGCCGCGCAGAGCTGGAGGCCGCCGGCGCCGACTACGTGGTGGACACCCAGGACGAGCTCGCGGCGCTGATTCTGGGCGAGTAACGAGCGACACTGCTTAACGCAGCTGCGACAATTCTTCCGCGCGGAAAGCGCATCCCGTTTTGAAGCTCCGGAATGGGATGCGCTTTCCGCTTGAGCTCCATCGGGGAAACGGCATCCCGTTGTGGAGCAATATTCCGGGTCGCACTTTCCGCAACCCACCCCATCCGGAAACCGCGACCCGCTATTCGGCCAAATACCGGCTCGTATTTTCCCGAGCATTCGATGCAACGCTGGCGCAAGGAGTGTCCCCAACTGCCGGCAGAAAAGGAACGTCCCCAAGTGCCGCCCCAATGACTACCATGGCAACGCCGCAGGTAGAGGACGGACAGCGAGCGGGCACCAGAGCGAACAAATTGGCATGAAAAGAGGACGGCATAGACCTTCTGGTCATGCCGTCCTCTTTGAATGACAAGTTGTCGCTCTGGTGCCCGCGCAGCGTCGAGCAGTTGCGGCGTTTGGTAAAACGCCGCAACAAACTAGCTCAGCATTGCATCCATCATCTCGGAGTTGACAGAGTCGTCGGCAGACCACTCGCCGTCGTCGTTGCAGGTGTACTTGAAGATAACCGTGGTCTTCCTGGGCTCGGTTGCCTTGGTCACATCGACCATAACCTGACCTGCCATCTTGTACAGCTCGTCATCGGAAGGAACCGTATCAAGCGCGGCGACCTTCTCCTGATACTGGGTGGAGAAGTCCTCGACGATCTTGTTCATGGACTTGCAGGTGATGGAGACCTCGGCGGTCGCGACACCCTTGTCCTCGTCGACCGTCACGTCGCCGATCTCGTAGTCAAAGCCTTCGAGATAGGTCTTGGCATACTCCTTGGGATCGATACCCAGCTGCTCGAACTCGTCGCCCGAAGCCTCCTCCAGACCAGAAAGGAACTCGTCGCCACCGTTCTTGACCTCGTCAAACTGAGTCGTAAGATCCTCGGTGATGAGTTCCTCGACCGAAGGGCCTCCACAACCGGAAAGCACGACCACGCATGCAACCAAAACGGCCATGAGGGGCGCAAGCAGCAGCTTCTTTTTCATGTTGTTCCTCCCAATGAGCGGCACCGCGCTTCCCAGACGCGGCGCACGTTGTAATAAGTAAGCCCATACTATCCACTTATTAACACCCTCGACGGCACGAAGGCGCGGTCGGTTCGTTTTAGCGTCCGAACGGTTTGCAAGCCCGCCCAACGTGCAATAAAACGCTTCCCCGCGGTGCAATAAAAAAGGTGGCCGGACAACCCGACCACCTTTGCACATCCTTTGGATGTCGCAGTTTACTTGCGGACGACCTTAACGATGGCGTCACCGGCGGCGACAGCGGAGTCGGCCTCGACGGCGAGTTCGACATCGGCAAACTCGGCGGTGTTGGACACAGCAACGACGACGCAGTCCTTGTAGCCGGCAGCGGCGATCTTGGCGCGGTCGATCTTGAGCATGGGCTGGCCGGCCTTCACGACGTCGTCGGCCTTGACGAAGCCCTCGAAGCCGTCGCCGTTCATGTTGACGGTATCGACGCCAACGTGCACCAGAACCTCGATGCCGCTATCGGACTGCAGGCCCACGGCGTGACCCATGGTGACGGTCACCTTGCCGTCGCAGGGAGCGTAGACCAGATCGTCCTCGGGCCACACGGCGCAGCCCTTGCCCAGGACCTCGCCGCCAAAGACGGGATCGGGCACGTCGGCCATCTTGATGACCTTGCCCTTGACGGGCGAGCACAGCACGTCGGCGCCGGCAGAAGCAGAGATGGAGGACGGAGCAGCGGCAGTCGCGGGCTCAGCCTTCTTCTTGAACATGTCAAACAGACCCATACGTTTTCTCCTCTTGATTAAGCGCAACGTTGTGCGCATGCCTATGGTGATTATAGTGCCAAATGGTTCAAATGCTAAGGTGGGGACTCGAATCGCGAGCCCATCCCAACGCTTTTCCCCGGTGGCACTCATATTGTCGATTAATCCAGGCCCTCGGCACCGTTGGACTTGATGATCTTCTGGTAGGCGTAGAAGCTGTCCTTGCGGCGTCGCTCGTAGGTACCGGTGCCGTCGTCGTACTTATCGACGTGGATAAAGCCGTAGCGCTTGCGCATCTCGCCGGTGCCGGCGGAAACCAGGTCGATGGGGCCCCACCAGGTGTAGGCGATCAGGTCGACGCCGTCGGCAATGGCCTCGCCCATGGCCTTGACGTGGCTCTGCAAGTAGGCGATACGATACGGGTCACGGATGGAGCCGTCCTCCTCGACCTCATCGTAGGCGCCCATGCCATTCTCGACCACCATCAGCGGAATCTCGTAGCGGGCGTAAATCTCGTTGAGGGCGATGCGCAGACCCAGCGGATCGATCTGCCAGCCCCAGTCGGTGGACTCCAGATAGGGATTCTTGCCGCCAAAGGTCATGTTGCCCTCGGTCATCTCGTGATCCTTGTGGGTGCCCACGGTGCCGGACATGTAGTAGCTAAAGGTGTAGAAATCGACCTTGCCGTCGGCGATATCCTGCAGGTCACCGTCCTCCATCACAAGCTCGACATCGTTCTCGGCCCAGAAGCGCTTGGCATAGAACGGATACTTGCCGCGCACCTGCACGTCGGAGCAGTACCAGTTCATGGTATTCATCTCCTGCTGCGTGGCGAACACGTCGGCCGGATCGCACGTGGCGGCATAGGAGAGGACGAAGCAGTCCATGTTGCCCATCTTAAACTGCGGATAGTGCTCGTGGGCATAGCGCACGACGCGGCCGCTGGCGACAAACTGGTGGTGCAGCGCCTGCATACGAGCCTGCGGCGTAGCATGGACCGCCGAAGCCGGGCCCTCAAAGCCCTGAATCATGCTGGTCTCAAAGAGGTTGCCCATGTCCTGAGTGCCGCAGTTGATCTCGTTGAAGGTGAGCCAGAACTTGACCTTGTCCTGATAGCGGTCGAAGACGGTCTGGCAGTACTTCTCAAAGAAGCCGATGAGCTCGCGGCTCGCCCAGCCGTTGTATTTCTCGACCAGGTGATAGGGCATCTCGTAGTGCGACAGGGTCACGAGCGGCTCGATATTGTGAGCGCGCAGGCAGTCGAAGACGCGGTCGTAGAAGGCGAGGCCGGCCTCGTTGGGCTCGGCGTCGTCACCGTTGGGGAAGATGCGGCTCCAAGAGATGGACATGCGGAACATGGTAAAGCCCATCTCGGCGAACAGCGCGATGTCCTCCTCGTAGTGATGGTAAAAGTCGATACCGTCATGGTTGGGGTAGAAGCGGTTAGGGTCGATGTCGATCGTAATCTGGCGCGGCTCCTTGTAGCTGCCACCCAAGAAGTGGTCGTCGACCGACGGACCGCGGCCGTCCACGTTCCAAGCGCCCTCAAACTGATTGGCGGCCGTGGCGCCGCCCCAATAGAAACCCTCGGGGAACTTGATGTTTGCCATGAGCATCTCCTTTGCATTGCGGGTCGATAGGCCGAGTATCGCCCACGCACGCGACAGGCAGGGGCAGGGGTGCCAAACCCGACACTTCTTTTCGCAGACGCGCGCTGCAACAGCGCTGCAGCTGAAACTTTTTGACACCGAAGGAGCGAAGACGATCCGCCCCGCGCTTACCGGCGGTATGCCGCGGGGGTGCAGCCATACTTGTCGTGAAACTTACGGTAGAAGAAGCTCATGTTTTCATAGCCCACCGCATGCGCAGCCGCCCCGGCCGTGGCGCCGCCGCGCAGAAGCTCGGCCGCACGTACCAGGCGTCGCTCCTGCACAAGCTGCCTAAAGGTCTTGCCCACATGGCGCTTGAGAAGCGCCGTCGCATAATTAGGGCTCAAGCCAAACTCCGCCGCCATCCCCTCGAGGGAGCACGCGGCGAATTCGCGATCGATATAGCCAAGCATTCCCGTCACCAGGGCAGTGGGCCCCGCCGTGCCGTCCGCCGCGCCGCGCACCAGCTCGCGCTCGTAGCAATCCATGAGCTCGGCCAAAAACAGCTGAAACAGACGCAAGACGATCTCGGGACCGTTGGGGCTCGGGTCGTACAGCTCGCAGAGCATCTCCTGCATGTAGCGCCGAATCCGACGGCTCTCGCCGCAGTAAAAACGGACATGGCCCCGATGGTCCGTCTCGCTGTTGAGCGCGTTGAACAAAAACCGCGAGACCGCGCTCTCGCGCGAGAGGCTCGACTCGAGACTCCGGCGCAAAAAAGAGCGTGAAACGGTCATGCTCAGCATGATGTCGTCCTCGCCGAGCGCCGCCACGGCATGAGGGCAAAGGGCGTCGAGCAAAAGCACCTCGTTGCGGCGCAACTCGAGCCTCTCCCCCGCCACCGTCTGCGGGCAGCGCCCGCGATACACATAGCTCATCTCCACGTAATCATGCACGTGCTCGGGAACTGCATTAAAGCGCGAGTTTTTCCTTATCGTCAGGCCGCGCGGCATGCCGGGCTGGGCATAGGCAAACCCTGGCTGCCCAATCTTGCGCACTGGGCATCCGTCGATTTCGACATGCTCGGTCATAATCGACCAATCAAATGCCATGCCGTCTTTATAAGCGATCTCACTGGCGCTCAGTTCGTTGAGCCTACGCTCGAGCTCGTCGATCTCCATGGCTTGCCAATCGTTGATTTGGTCATAGTTCGTCGTGATTCAGATATTAGCAGAACGCGCCGACGCGTCCATAATCTGTGCTATGCAGCAGATCGATCGAGCCAAGGAGGATCCATGACCGCGTACTATCAGCAGGTGCTCGAGGGCACATACGACAACCACGTGCTTCCGTTTTTGTGGATGAAGGGCGAGAGCCATAAGACCATTGCCGAGTATCTGGAAAAGATCGCCGGCGCCGACATCCACGAGGTCTGTCTCGAAAGCCGCCCACACCCCGATTTTTGCGGCGAGGGCTGGTGGCGCGACTTGCGCTTTGTCATTGACGAGTGCAGGCAGCTGGGCCTTAAGCTCTGGATCTTGGACGACGCGCACTTCCCCACGGGCTTTGCCAACGGCGCCGTCAAGGAGGCCGTGCCCGAGCTCCGCAAGATCGTGCTCACGCACCGCACGTTCGACATCGTGGGCCCCACGTCCGCCGCGAGCATCGCGCTCGCCAACATGCTCGACAAAACGGAGCGCTTCTACGGCGTGACATTTATGCAGGACGGCAGCCCCGTCGACGTCGCTTACCGAGTAATCGACGATGCAGACGGCAACCCCAGCCGCCTGGTCTTCGATGCACCTGCGGGCCTCACGCAGGCATGCGTGATGTTCACGAGCGGCAAGACCTCCTACAACGAGGACTACATCAATATGGTCGACCGCGCCTCGGTGGCGCAGCTCATCGATGCTGTCTACGAGCCGCATTTTGAGCATCTGGGCGATGAGTTTGGCAAGACGATCCTGGGCTTTTTCTCCGATGAGCCCGGATTTGCCAACGAGAAGGGCACCACGGGCCCCGATGGCATCTCGGACACGCTCATCGGCAAGGCCACCGCGCCCCTACCCTGGTCGGCCGAGCTTGAGCGTCGCCTACGCGCGGCACTGGGCGAGCGCTACCTGGCCGAGCTCCCGCACCTGTGGGACCGCGAGCCGGCCGGCGCGCACGTACGCCACGTCTATATGGACATCGCGAGCACCCTCTATAAGGAGTGCTTCTGCGACCAGCTCGGAGACTGGTGCCGCGCGCGCGGCGTGCAGTACATCGGCCACGTTATCGAGGACAAGGACTGCCACGCGCGCCTGGGCGTGGGCGCCGGGCACTACTTCCGCGCCGTGGGCGGTCAGGACATGGCGGGCGTCGACATCGTGATCAACCAGCTGGTACCCGGCATGGACCGCGGCCTTCACAGCTACGGACGCGGCGTGTGGGACCTCGAGTTCTATAACTACGTGCTGCCCAAGCTGGGCTCCTCGGCAGCGCACCTCGACCCCAAAAAGCAGGGGCGCTGCATGGCCGAGGTCTTTGGCGCATTTGGATGGCACGAAGGCCTACGCGAGATGAAGTGGATCGCCGATCATTTTTTGGTGCGCGGCGTCAATTGGTTTGTGCCGCATGCCTTTAGCATGGCCGCCTTCCCCGACTGGGACTGCCCGCCGCATTTCTATGCGCATGGCCAAAACCCCCAGTTTGCACACTTTGGGCAGCTCATGAGCTACATGAACCGTACGGCGAGCCTGCTGAGCGGCGGGCGCGCAACGACCCCGGTGGCGCTTCTCTACCATGCGGACGCCGAGTGGGCAGGCGAGGCGAACTTTATGCAGCATGCCGCCTCCGAGCTTATGCGCGCGCAGGTCGACTTTGACATCGTGCCGGCAGAGGCATTTGAGGACGCAGGGCGCTATGCCGTTGAAATTGCCGCAGACGGTAGCGGCTTTGGCGTGAACGGCCAGGCATACCGCTGCCTGGTGATGCCCGGAGCCGAGTTTGTCGGCGGAGCCGTGCTCGACTTTGCCGCGCGTGCCGCAGCCGCAGGTGTTGCCGTGTACGCGCTGGATGAGTTGCCGAACAAGCGCTACGACGGTGACACTGCAGGCCGCGAGGGCTTTGCCTCCCTGGATGCAGCCGCGGTCGCCGGCATCAAGCTCCTGGCGACCACCGAGCTCGCAGACACACTTGCCAACACCGGCATGCAGACCGTGGTTTGCGCCGCGCCCCAGCCCTGGCTGCGCGCACTGCGCTACGAGCGGGCGGGCGAGAGCTATCTGATGCTCGTCAACGAGCATCCCAAGCAGGGTATCTCCACTCAGATTGCGCTTGCCGACGGCACACCCGTTGCAGGCGCGCGCCTCGACCTGCTCAACGGCACCGAGCCCGCCGCCTTTGACGGCACGCTCGAGCTGGCTCCCTACGAGAGCTGCATCGTGGTCCTTGGGGCTACAGGTTCCGTTGCTGTGGCAACCGCCGAAGACGAAGCCACATGCGTCGACGGGCCCTGGGCGGTTGCCTTCTCTGCCCCTGGCACCGATGCCTTTGGCGAGTCTGTTGAGCTTGCAGACCTGCACGACCTTTCCTCGGTCGAGTTCCCCGGCAAGGCCGGCACATTCCGCTACCGGGCCTCCTTTGTCCTGGGCGAAGCGGCCACCCGCACCGTCATCGACCTTGGCGAGGTCTTTGAGACCGCAACCGTCACCCTCGACGGCAAATCCCTCGGCACCCGCATCTGTCCGCCTTACCGCTTTGAGGCCGCCGCACTTTTAGCCGGCGAGCACGCGCTTACGATCGATATCATCAACACCCTCGACCACGCCGTCCCCGACATGTTCGGCATGACCGAGCCCTCCGATCCCAGCGGCCTCTTGGGGCCCGTACGCGTGCTCGGATAGCAGCCCGAGCGCAAACAACTCGGGCAGGGCACGCCCTATGTTGAGCCCGCGCAGCGTCGAGCGGTCCGTCGTTCATAGACCGGCGGACCAAAACTCCCAGCCAAGCCGAACGTTTTATTTATCGCTATGATTGGTTTATCGCGACGCAAACGCATAGGAGCCATATGGATATCAGGCGAAAGATCACGCAGGGCAAAAGCCTCACCCCCACCGAGCAACAACTTGGGCAAACGGCGCTCGCCATGGGCGAGGATGTGCGCGGGCTTTCCATTAAGGAATTTGCCGCGCGCGCCAACGTTTCGGTCGCGAGCGTTCACCGCTTTTGCAAAAAGCTCGGCCTCGAGGGCTTCAAAGATCTCAAGGTCGAGCTCATCCGCCAGGCGACCGAGGCGGGCAACCGGCGCGACGTGGACATCAACTTTCCCTTCGATGCCACCTCCACCCCTGCGCAGGTGATGGAACGCATGGAGGGGCTCTACCAGACCACCTTGGCCGAAACGCAGGAGCTGCTCGACCCTGCACAGCTCAACCACGCCGCCAAGCTCATCATGCGCGCCGGCACCGTGGACATCTACACGGGCTCGCACAACCTCTATCCAGCGGGAATGTTCCGCGACCGCCTGCTCTCCGCCGGTAAAAGCGCGACGTGCCACGACGGTGTCGAGGCCCAGGTGCGAACGGCGCTCGCCTCGGGCCCCGACCATGCGGCAATCGTCATCTCCTACAGCGGCCTTGCCCCCAACCTCAAGGACATCTTGCCGATCCTCAGCAGTCGACATGTCCCGGTCATCGTCATCGGCACGCCTTATTGCGCGCGCATTCACCCTGGCTTTGCCGCCTACCTTACGGTGAGTGACCACGAGAGCATGACGCACCGCATCACGCAGTTTGCCAGTCACATCGCCGTGCAATACGTGCTCGATTCGCTCTACAGCAGCTACTTTGCCAAAGATTACGCCCGCTGCTCCGAGTTCCTCGAGCAGTCCTTCCCCTTTACCAAGCTGCCCGGGCTCAAATAAAACGAGAGAGGATTTTTGGACACTTAAATGACGAGGGTGGATAATCTCCCACTTTGAGCCTGTACACAGGCAAAAAACGGGAGATTATCCACCCTCATTCTGTAGTCGTTGCCCGCGCCTTTTTGCCGCTGGTCGCGTTGGAACCGCGCGCTACTGAGTGGGCGAGACCACCAGAAGCGCGTCGTGCTCAAAGGGATGCTGAGCCACGCGCACGGCACCGTCGACGGGCACAACCGGCAGGTTTGCCACGCGCTTGTTCTCCAGATCAAACGCCACAGCATTCCAGGCGGTTGCGCCGCCCTCGAGTTTGAGCTTGACGGCCGTGGTCCTCGGCAGATAGACCACCACGCGTTCGCCCACGCGCGCCACACGGATGGCTTCGCGTGCATCGTCGAGCAACTCCTGCGCGGGTTCAACAGCTACCGCCCCATCCGCGCTTGTGGCACCCAGGCCGCGTAGCACGTGCTCGATCAGGCCAAAGTCCCACACGCCCGCAAACTGCAGGCACTCTTGCCAGCGGAAGGGCATGTCAAAGCCCTCGCCCAGGACCGAGCCCTGGCTGCGCGATGTCTGCCAGTTCCACACGCCGTGTGCGCCATAGGTCACGCCGGCACTGGCGCCGGCAAGAATCGACGACCATACGCTCGCGCGGCAATCCTGCGCGGTAAAACGCCAGTAGACGTTGCGCGACGCACCCATCTGCTCGTAGCAAGGCTCGGAGTTGACCATCGGCTTTTTGGGATAGTTGGCGATAAAGTCCTGCGGCAGACGCCATGCCTCGGGCTGGCCCTCGTAGTTGTGGCCGGGCTGGAACATATAAAAGTCCAGACGGTCCAGATACTGCGCCGGAATGGTGCGGTTACCGCGGTTGATATGCATGGTGCGCAGTGCCTCGGGCGCGCGCTTGACGACCTCGTCGAGGGCGTCCTCGTAATAGGCGATCGCCTCGTCGCCGGCAAAGTCGGTATCGCCCGTCACCACGTAGACGGGGTCGAACTCGCCCAGGTTCTCGACGACGCGGGCAACGTGGACGCGAACCTCCTCACGCGGCATAACCTCGGCGCCGCAACGCTCGGCGATCTTGGCACCCCAGGTACCGGGCACGTAGTTGCACCACATGAGCACGAGCGCCGGACGAATGCCGTGCTCGACGGCAGCACGGCACATGGCGGCGGCACGATCCCAGTACGCCTGGTTGGGACGGGACCAATCAAAGTGCACGCCGTCCTCGCTGGCATAGGGCCAAATGCCCAGGTCGGGGCAGCAGCGATCCCACTGCGGCAGCGTGTTGATCTGCAGTGCGTTCATGCCCTGCTCGGCACGGCGGGTCAGGTAGTAATCCCAGTCGTTCTCGGCGATGCTCGTAAATGCGCTCCAGCACGTATCGGCAAACCAGAAGAACGGTTTGCCCTCGCACAAAAAGCCATCCTGGCGACCGTTGACGGTCAGCTTTCCCAAACTCATCTGCATGTCCTTTCGTTTGATAAAGGATTTGCGAACCGCCGAGGGCTTTCGCGGTAACCCCGCGCGAAAGCCCCCGCCGCTTGGCAAACCATCGCGGGCGAATACCGTCCGCCCCATCAGTCTACCTTGCAAGAAGGGCCCCGCCGGGCTTACGCCTGACGGGGCCCTGTCGTGTAGGTGAGGTCATATGTGACCGAACGGTTTGGCCTTAGGCCTCCATCTCGGCGAGTTCCTCCTTGGAGAAGCCGCAGGCAAAGACGACGGCAGCGGCGATGACAAAGGAGATTGCCATACCAACGATAGCCCAGACGGTGTTCATCTGGCCACCCTGCAGGTAGTTGGTGAAGACCAGGAAGTTGGAGGCACCGCCTGCGAGGTAGTAGGTAACACCCATGAGGCCGGAGAACACAGCGCCGATGGCACCGCCGATGAACATGCCAAACATGGTGCGACGGAAGCGCATGAGGATGCCGAAGAGCGCGGGCTCGGTGACGCCGCCGGCGATGGCGGAGATGACGTAACCGATGGCGAGAGACTTCTCGTCGGGGTTCTTCATCTTGAGGAAGGCACCGAAGGCGCAGCCCCAGACAGCGGCCATAGCGCAGTTGGTGGAAACGAAGACGAAGGGATCGTAACCGGCAGCGATGATCTGAACCTGGGCGAGCAGGATGACGGGCATGTGCATGCCGCAGACCACGAAGAGCTGCCAGAAGGCGCCGAGGATGG
Source organism: Collinsella sp. AF37-9 (assembly GCF_003475115.1). Lineage (NCBI taxonomy): Bacteria > Bacillati > Actinomycetota > Coriobacteriia > Coriobacteriales > Coriobacteriaceae > Collinsella > Collinsella sp. AF37-9. The sequence goes on from NZ_QROQ01000010.1 coordinate 42,711, forward strand.
CCATGACGATCAGGATGCCGATGCCGCCAAGGTCAGCAAGGCCGAAGAGGGCGTTGGCGATCAGCGTACCGATCTCGTTGCCGATCGGAGCGAGGACGATGAAGGCAATGGGGATCGTGACGATCATGGTGCAGAACGGCGTGAAGACCGTGGACAGCACGTCGGGCATAACCTTCTTAAAGAACTTCTCGATGAAGTACAGGACGGGCACCGAAAGGATGATCGGCAGGACGGACTGCTGATAGTTGGCAGCAGCGATCTGGATGCCGTAGACGGAGATGATGCCGCCGCCCTCCTGGGTGGCGACGCTCACCACGGAAGGAGCCATGAGGGCGCCACCGAGCAGCATGCCGAGCACCGGGCTGGCGCCGAGCTTCTTAGCCGCGGCATAACCCAGGTAGATGGGGATAAAGGTGAACGTGGCCTCGTACAGCGTGGTGTAGAGGAACGTATAGGTCGGGTCGTCGGCCGAGAGCACACCGAGCATGGTGGGGCCGAGGACGGCCGCGATGGTACGGAACAGACCGCCGGCCATGAGCAGCGGGATGAGCTGGGTCATGGAGCCCGACAGATAGTCGAGGATGATGTTGGGCAGGTTCTTGAGCTCGAACTTCTCCTTGGGAGCATCGAGGTTCTCGTTGACGGCCTCGCCCTGCTTGACGCCGGAGATGGCGACGAACTCGGCGAGCACCTTGGGCACGTTCTGGCCGATGATGACCTGGAGCTGGCTGCCGGCGAACTGGCAACCCAGAACACCCTTCACCTTCTTGATCTTCTCCACGTCGGCCTTGCTGTTATCCTTGAGCGTCAGACGCAGGCGCGTCATGCAGTTGGTGGCAACGGAAACATTCTCCGCACCGCCCACGAGCTCGAGGACATCGGTGGCAATCTGCTTGTTATCTACTGCCATGGGACCCCTCCCCATATCTTCGTGTGCCTACTCGCTTGTGTAAGCACGCCTTTGGCTCGGCGACTATAACCCCTTACGGTTGCCGAACCCTTGGATACGCTGTCGTAAACAATTTGTTTACTGAACGTTTACTGGCTTTAGTTTACACGGAGTGCCTGATTTGTGGCGATTTTGCCGTCTGGAGTCCGGTGAACGGTAGGAAATCGGGGGTAAGCGTATTTAGACGGTAGAAGATCGTCTATTTGACCCGATATTGATATATGGCTATTTACGTGGGCTTTTATTTTGATGAACACCTCTATAACCTGTTAGATCCTCAACAAAAGTCCTGCTAGTTACTAGTAAACGTCTGTTTAGTAGTTCATTGCGTGTTCCGTTTTACCGTTTACCGAGTTCATCTGCTCATTCTACAGTTCTGCATTAGACTAAACATGTTTAATCTGTATTGCCGCCCTTGTTTAGTACTTGCGGCACAAAGGAGTAGCTCATGGAACTCAAATCGTGTACCTACGCAACCGTCACCACGCTGGGCGATTTTGGCCCCTGGATCAGCAAGGTCGTACTCGACCTGCCCTGTACCGTGCGCGCCAACGACGTGAACGAGCACACGTTCAATATCTACTGTGCCCGCCACGAGCGCGCCGGCGAGGTCTTGATGCGCAAGGAGCACGGGGCCGATCACGCGGCGCCCTCCGTGGGCTACGTGCCGGTCCTCGCCACCTACCCCTGTGATGAGAACGGCCAGCGCCTGCCCAAGGGCACACACGTAGCGCTCGAGACGCCCGAGGTGCGTCTCACCAAAGAGATCGAGGGTGGCGTGCTGGGTTCGCGCTATATAGAGAGCCGCCTGCGCGTGACGCAGCTTGTGGCGCTCCCGGGCGAAGACGGCGACGACCCCACCGCGGGCCTCGTCTTCGATCGCAGCCGCGGCGACATCTGTCCCGCGCTCAAGGGCTGGCATAACGCCGTGCAGCAAACGCCCGTCGACGGCATCGCGCTCGAGTACGGCTATTTTGAGCCGAGCTTTGAGCCCGCTGACTCCGCGCTCTTCAACCCGTTTGCGCCCAAGGACACGCCCGCCATCGAGAAGGCGCCGCTGATCGTGTACCTGCACGGCGCCGGCGAGGGCAAGGGCACCACACAGGGCGAGGGCGCGACGCGTGCCTACACCGGCAACCGCGTGACAGCGCTCTCGCAAAAGCAGATCCAGCGCTACTTTGGCGGCTTTGCCTGGGTGCTCGTGCCGCAGTCGCCCACCTTTTGGATGGACAACGGCGTCGAGCAACTCGGTCGCTCCAACCAAAGCATCTACTCTCCCGTGCTCAAGGCGCTCATCGACGAGTTTGTCGCCGAGCATGCCGACCGCATCGACACCGATCGCATCGTGGTCGCCGGTCTTTCCAACGGCGGCTTTATGACCCTGCGCCTGTGCGCCGACTATCCCGAGTTCTTCGCCGCGGGCCTTCCCTGCTGTGCCCCGTGGTACAACGCCACGGACGAGGACGTGGCCGCACTCGCCAAGACGCCGCTGTGGTTTACGCACTCCAAGGGCGACGAGCTCGTGTGCCCGCAGCAGACGGTGCTGCCGCTCACGGCGCGCCTGCGTGATGCCGGCGCCAACGTGCACCTCACCTACTTTAGCCATGTCGAGGACCTGACCGGCGTGTACCGCGAGGCCGACGGCTCGCCCAAGAAGACGTTCAATCACGGCGTGTGGATCCACCAGTTCAACGACCTGTGTTATCAAGACTTCGACGGGGGCAACGTACTCATCGACGGCGAGCCGGTGGGCTGCTGGGAGTGGTCGGCTAGGGTTTCGAGGTAGCCGTCCCATCGGGTGCCCCGCCCTTTAGTTTTGTGAACGTCCTCGCGCATGGGCCCGTTCATCCTGCTCCTTCGGAACAACGGATAAACGGGTCCGCGCTGCGGAATGTTCACAAAACTAAAGGGCGGGGCACCCTGAGTTAACGTTGTTCGAAACGCTGGCCGGGCGCTTCCGGCGGGCCGCCAGGTCGGTGGCGATGCGGGCGTGGGCCCCGTCTTGCCTTGCGCGTAACTGGCTGAAAACAAATCGTGGTTGGAGTTATTCCTATGTCTCAGAATTTGACTCGGGTGATTGTCACCACCGATATGGAAGTCGATGATATGAACTCTCTGGTTCATTTGGCTCTGTATCTCAATGTGCTCGATGTGCAGGCTGTGGTGTACACGGCTTCGCAATATCACTTTCTTGGCGATGGTGTTCATACGCTGGGCGAGGTGAATCCGCATTGGCGGACCAAAGGCGTGCGCTCCTATACCTGGGACGTCGTTCCGCACGAGCCCGACCCCGAAGCTGGCTCGCTCATGGAGTACCGCCCATTCCCCGAGGGTTGGATCGAAAGCCTGTGGAGCAACGAGTATGCCCAGGCCTGGCCGCAGCTACAGGCCAACGCCGCTGCCGCCGGCGAGCCGTCCTTCCCCACGCCCGCCCAGATGATCGAGCGCACCTATATGGGCAACGTCGCCTTTGAGGGCGACGTGCGCGAGGAAACGCCCGGTTCGCGCGTCATCGCCGACGCCATCATGGATGACGACCCCCGCACGCTGTGGCTCCTTTCCTGGGGCGGTATGAACACTATCGTTCGCGCCCTCATGTCCATCGCCGAACAATGGCAGAACACACCCGAGTGGCCCGCCGTGCGGCAGCGGATCTATCAGAAGGTGCGCGTGATGGGGGTTGCTAATGGCGTAGGTCAGGACAACTCATGGCTCGACCATGGGCGCGAGCTCTTTCCCGAGCTCGTCTTTTGGTGTGTGCCCCATAAGTATGGCAGCTATGTCAACGCCAAAATAGCTCAGCCCGATACGCTGCCGCTGTTTAAGGCTCCTTGGCCCGAGCATAATCTCACCCAGGGCAACGGCCCCCTCATGGCGCGCTATATGCTCTATGGTGATGGCAAGGACTACGAAAACGAGCCCGAGCGCTTTCAGTTTGGCAAGCATGCCCGTCTGGATTGGGGCCTGGAAGGCGTGCCCGCAATGCAGTTTGAGCGCGGCGACTTTATGGCCGAAGGCGACAGTATGACCTATATCCCGCTGCTGCCGTTTGGCCTGCGCGGTATCGACGACCGCAACTTCGATACGCTGCTCGGCCGTATGTTTCTTGATGGGCATCCCGATGCAGGAGCACCCACCGATTTTGACGCCATCAGTACGCCTGCAGACGACAACCCCAATCCCTACCTGCGCGCCTATCAGGAAGACTTTGCCGCCCGCGCGCAATGGTGCGCCCATGATCCGGCAGTCTGCTCGCACCCGGCGCATGTTGTCGAAGTTGCGGCCGATCGCAGTGCTATAGCCGGCGAACGCGTCGCCCTTGCAGCGACCATCGTCGATCCCGACGACAAGGGACTCGATGCGCATTGGGATATCGCCGTGGACCCGTCGAGCTATGCAGGTACCCAAGACCTGTCGCTGTGGCAAGAATGCACAGTGGACACCACTTTCGTCGTGCCCGCCGACGCACGACCCGGCGATCGCTTCGTGCTCACCCTCACCGTGCAGACGCGCGCCGAGCGCCCCTGCAGCCGCTACGCCCAGGTCGCCATCACCGTCGTGTAGCAACCGACGGCCCACATTCGGCAAGGAGTGTCCCCAGCTGTCGGCACAAAAGGAACGTCCCCAAGTGCCAAAATGACGAGGGTGGATAATCTCCCACTTTGAGCCCGCACACAGGCCAAAAACGGGAGATTATCCACTCTCACTCTGACTAGTCATTTAAGTCTGTCCCCAATGAGTACCCCACAGCAACGGCAACGCCGATGTCTTGGCAACGACAGCGAGCGGGTCGCATTTGAGACAAGGTGACGTGAAACGAAAGGGCGCTGCCCTTCTGGTCGCGCCCTTGAAGTTGAACGTCAGATTGTCCAAATGCGGCCCGCGCAGCGTCGAGCCGTTACGCGGTTTGGTAAAACCGCGTAACTACCTACTTGGCTCCGTACTGCTCGTAGTAGGCGTCGATGGCGGCCTTGAGCTCGTCATCGATGACGACCTTACCGTCGATCTCGTGGTTGTAGAGGGTCTCGACGACCTCGGCCATGGAAACGATGCTCGCGACGGGAAAACCGTACTTGGCCTCGATCTCCTTCTGCGCGGTGGTCACGCCGCCCTTGCCGACCTCCATGCGATTGAGGGATACGATGAGGCCCTTGATCTCGACATCGGCAGCAGCCTTGACCTTGGGATAGGTCTCGTCGATGGACTTGCCGCTGGTGGTGACGTCCTCGACCATGACCACGCGGTCGCCGTCCTGGGGCTCATAGCCCAGCAGGTTGCCCTTGTCGGCGCCGTGGTCCTTGGCCTCCTTGCGGTCGCAGCAGTACTTGACCTCCTTGCCGTACAGCTCGTGGTAGGCAATGGCGGTCACGACGGCCAGGGGAATGCCCTTGTAGGCCGGCCCAAACAGCACGTCAAAGTCGTCGCCAAAGTTATCGTGGATGGCCTGGGCGTAATACTCGCCCAGCTTCTTGAGCTGGTAGCCCGTCACATAAGCGCCGGCGTTCATAAAGAACGGAGACTGACGGCCGCTCTTGAGCGTAAAGCTGCCGAATTTAAGAACGTCGGACTCAACCATGAACTTGATGAACTCTTGCTTGTAAGCCTCCATGCGGGCTCCTCTCGTAATCGCGTACGTGCCTTCCAGTTTAGCGCAGGCAGGGCGCGTTGCGGGCGCGCTTTGGGGCCTCGGCATTCTGTAAAGGCTTTGTCAGGGGCAATGGTTTTCCAAACATTGGGGTTGACACGGCAAACCCCCTCATCAAGAATACGGGCGGATTGTAACGGGTACGAGATACCCAAAGCGCGCCGCGCCCGGCCTTAAGGAGGTGTGCCATGGAAGGCAGTCATAGTCGAAAAACCTGCATGTCGCCCTCGGCACGCCGCGAGGATTCCGCGCACGCATAAGCGCCAACAGCCGATCGTCAAAACCACCACAAAGGTGCCTGTCCCTTTGTGGTGGTTCGAAAGCATGACGTGAGCGACATCTAGGTTTTTTGAAGCACATACGACACGTACGCTAACTCCCTTCAACAAGGAGGACCCTATGCTGATGCTCAAAACCGCCACGGTACTCGAAGCCATCTCCAAGCGCCGCCGCACGGCGCGCCCCGCCGCTCATACCGGCATGTCCAAGAACACCATATTCGCCGCCACCCATAGCGCCGAGGATGCCCTCGTGCTGCTCGACGCCACAGCCGACGGCCTCACCGCCGAGCAGGCAACCGAGCGCCTGGACGCCTCCGGCCCCAACACCATCGAGGCGCCGACCAAGACACTCGCCCGCCGTATCGCCGACGCCTTTGTCGACCCCTTCGCCGGCATCCTCGCCGCTCTCGCGCTGGTCTCGCTCTACATCGACGTGCTCGCCGTGCCCGAACCGCAGCGCGACCCCTCCACGGTCATCGTCATCGGCATCATGTTGCTGGTATCGGGCGGTATGAAGTTTATCCAAGAAGCCCGCAGCGGCAATGCGACCGAGGCCCTCAAGGACCTGGTCTCCAACACTTGCACCGCTCTGCGCGACGGTGAGCGCGTCGAGATCCCCTTCGACGAGCTCGTCCCCGGTGATGTGATCCGCCTCTCTGCCGGCGACATGGTGCCGGCCGATGCCCGCATCATCACCGCGCGCGACCTGTTTGTGATCGAGTCCGCACTCACCGGCGAGAGTGAGGCTGTCGAGAAGACCGCTGCCATCACCGTCGTCGAGGGCGCCGACGACTCCGCACTGCCGCTCTCTGCCTGCAAAAACATCGTCTTTACCGGCACCTCCGTGCAAAACGGCACCGCTATGGCACTTGTCGTAGCCACCGGCTCGGACACTTACCTGGGCGGCATCGCCAAGATGCTCAACGGGCGCGGCGAGAAGAGCGCGTTTGACCGCGGCGTCTCGAGCGTCTCCATGTTGCTCGTACGCCTCATGCTCGTTATGGCGCCGGCCGTCTTTGCCATCAACGCCGCCACCAAGGGCAACGTCATCGATGCGCTGTTGTTCGCCACGAGCGTGGCCGTGGGCATCACGCCGCAGATGCTTCCCGTCATCGTGACCACGAGCCTGTCGCAGGGCGCCAAGGACCTCGCCCGTCGCCAGGTTATCGTCAAGGAGCTGCCAGCAATCCAAAACCTGGGCGCGATGGACGTCCTGTGCTGCGACAAGACCGGCACCCTCACCGAAGACCGCATCGTGCTCGAGCGCTACCTCAACACCGACGGCAACGAAGACGCACGCGTGCTGCGCCATGCGTTTTTGAACAGCTTCTTCCAGACCGGCCTCAAGAACCTTATCGACCTGGCCGTCATCGACCGCGCCGATGTGACGCCCTCGGCCGCAGCACCCGATTCCATGCTGGGCCAGAGCCTGCGCGACCGCTATACCAAGGTCGACGAGGTGCCCTTCGATTTCTCGCGCCGTCGCCTGAGCGTAGTTGTCGCCGATGCCCAAGGCAAAACCCAGATGGTCACCAAGGGAGCTGCCGAGGAAATGCTCGAGATCTGCTCCTTTGTCGAGGTCGATGGTGCCGCCCAGCCGCTCACCGAAGATAAGCTCACCCAGATTCGAAAGCAGGTAGCCGGGCTCAACGCCGAGGCCTGCGCGTGATTGCTGTGGCGCAGAAGACCGACCCGCGCTGCGTGGGCGAGTTTGGCATCGCCGACGAGTGCGACATGGTGCTGATGGGCTTTTTGGCCTTCCTCGATCCGCCCAAAGCAAGTGCCGCGGGCGCCGTCGCCACCCTCGAGGCCAAGGGCGTCGCCGTTAAGGTCCTGACCGGCGACAATGACCGTGTCGCCGCCACCGTCTGCGAGCAGATCGGCATCGACGCGAGCAACGTCTTGCTCGGCTCCGAGATCGATGCGCTCGATGACGCCGAACTTGCCGAGCGCGCCGAGAACACCCACCTCTTCGCCAAGCTCTCGCCTCTGCAGAAGGCGCGCCTGGTGCGCGTCATGCGCGAGCTGCTCGGTCACACCGTGGGCTTTATGGGTGACGGCATCAACGACGCCGCCGCCATGCGCGCGAGCGACTGCGGCATCTCGGTCGACTCCGCCGTCGACATCGCCAAGGAATCCGCCGATATCATCTTGCTCCAGAAGGACCTGGGCGTGCTCGAGCGCGGCATCATCGAAGGCCGCCGCACCTACGGCAACCTACTCAAGTACCTCAAGACCACGGTGAGCTCCAACTTTGGCAACGTGCTATCCGTGACCGTCGCGAGCCTGTTCTTGCCGTTCTTGCCCATGAGCGCTCTGCAGCTGGTGCTGCTGTCGCTGGTCTACGAGATCGTGTGCATCGCGCTGCCGTGGGACACCGTCGACGACGCCTGGACCGTCCGTCCGCGCGCCTGGGACGCCGCGTCCATTCAGGGCTTTATGCTCGAGCTGGGCCCCGCGAGCTCGCTGTTTGACATCGTGACCTTCGCCGCGCTCTTCTTTGTGGTGTGCCCCGCCACCGTGGGCGCGAGCTGGGCAAAGCTTGCCGCCGCGGGCAACGTCGCGGGCATGACGACCTTCGCCGCAATCTTCCAGAGCGGCTGGTTTGTCGAGTCCATGTGGTCGCAGACGCTCGTAATCCACATGCTGCGCTCCCCGCGCCTACCGAGCCTGCGCGACCACGCCGCGCCCGCGCTGTGCCTCCTCACCGTGCTGGGCCTGGTGCTCGTCACTTGGCTGCCGGCAAGCCCCATCGCCGATGCGCTGGGTCTCATGCCGCTGCCGCCAATCTTCTTCGCGCTGCTCATCGGCATTGTCGCCGCCTACATCGCGCTCACCCAACTGGCCAAGCGCCGCTACATCGCCCGCCACGGCGAGCTGCTGTAACTTCACCGGCACCCTCGTCAAGGATGTTTGGGCCGCCGCGACCCGCCCCCGCTGGCCGCGGCGGCCCAAAACAGCTAAAAACGCCCCTCACCCCCGCTTTAATTTCTTTTGCAAGTTTTAACTTCTTTTGCTTTCTTTCACTTCTTTTAACAAGGCGCCCGGCGGGCATAAGTTGCTCGCCGGGGGTGTCGGTTCGACGAAGAGGCCTCAGCCGTAGCAACGGATTGCCCAGCGAGAGATTTCCCAAGTGCCAACTCAAACAGTACATGTTTAATCTGTTTCGTTAATTGAAATGCGTAAATATGGTTAACCAAAGAATTGATATTTGGTTAAATAGTAACTGTATATTTGGTTAAATGTACTGGTAAACAATGGTGATAATTATGCCAAAGAAGTACTACACTAGAATTATCGAAAATGAGCTTGACCAGCTGCTGGGTATATTCGGCGCCGTTCTCATCGAAGGACCGAAATGGTGCGGAAAGACGACCACGGCCGAGACCCGTGCGGCGTCCAGGCTCCTTCTCATGGACCCGTCCCGCAACTTCGAGAATCGCTTGCGTGCCGAGACTGACCCGGCTCTTGCCGTTTCCGGCGAGGTGCCGCGGCTGATTGACGAGTGGCAGGAGGTTCCGAAACTTTGGGACGCGGCACGGTTTGAGTGCGACAACCGCAGCGGCGAGCCTGGTCAGTTCATATTTACGGGGTCAGCGACACCGCGAGACGACGAACGTCCAATGCACAGTGGCGCTGGAAGGTTCGCTAAATTGCGCATGGATACCATGACGCTTTTCGAGCTTGGGAAATCCAGCGGCGCGGTTAAGCTGTCGGGCATTATTTCTGGCGAAAAGTTCAATGGCGCTTTCGGATCGCTGGATTCCGCCTCGATTGCCGAGTACGTTGTCCGTGGCGGATGGCCCGCGGCGGTCGGTCGCGATGCGCTGGCTGCGTCGGCGATGGCGAAACGTTACATCGGCATAGTCGCCGAAGAAGATTTGTCTCGTGTCGACGGCTCTCGCCGCGACCCTGAAAAGGTCAAAGCTGTCATCGAATCGCTTGCGCGCAATGAATCCACTTTGGCGACACTCAAGACGCTCGTAGCCGATCTTGGTGGAGAAGTATCGAGACAAACGGCGGCATCATATATATCCCTTCTCGCTCGGGTTAGTTTCGTTCGCGATATTCCCGCATGGAACCCCGCAATGAGATCTCCCGTGCACTTAAGAGAATCGAAGAAGCATCATCTCGCTGATCCGTCACTGGCGGCCGCTGCGCTCGGAGCGACTCCGGCGACATTGCTGCTAGATTTCAAGACGCTTGGGCTGCTTTTTGAATCGTTGGCCCTTCATGATTTGTGGGTTTATGCGCAGGCAAATGGAATGGGCCTCTATCACTATCACGATTCTCGCGATCTAGAAGTCGATGCAGTCATTGCGGCTCCCGGTGGAACGTGGATCCCGGTCGAAATCAAGCTCAGCTCCGCCCAAATCGAAGAGGCGTCTGACAGCCTTATTGCTGTCGAGAAGCGTATGGTTGCCGCCGGAAACAACCCGCCAGTTTCGAAAGTCGTAATCATTGGATTTGGTTCACAAGCCTATGTCACTGACCGCGGCGTCCAAGTTGTTCCGCTGGATGTGCTCGCGCCGTAGTGCAATTGCAAGTTTTTACTTCTTTTAACAAGGCACCCGACGGGCATAGGCTGCTCGCCGGGCGCCTTGGTTAGGATGCTATTGCTGTTGAGAACGCCTAGGCCAAATCTTCGCCGTTGGTGGCGATAACCTTCTTGTACCAGTGAAAGCTCTTCTTTTTGGAACGCTTGAGGGTGCCGTTGCCGGCGTCGTCGCGGTCCACATAGATAAAGCCGTAGCGCTTGGACATCTCGCCCGTGCCGGCAGACACCAGGTCGATCGGGCCCCAGGTGGTGTAGCCCAGCAGGTCAACGCCGTCCTCGGTCACCGCATCGCGCATCGCGGCGATATGCTGGCGCAGGTAGTCGATACGGTAGTCGTCGTTGATGGAGCCATCCTCCTCGACAACGTCCTTGGCGCCCAGACCGTTCTCGACCACAAACAGCGGCTTCTGATAACGGTCGTACAGGTCGTTGAGGGTGATGCGGAAGCCCAGCGGATCGATGGCCCAGCCCCACTGGCTCTCCTGCAGGTAGGGGTTCTTGGCGCCGGCGAAGGCGTTGCCCTGGGTGCGCTCGACGTCGGGGTTATCGGCACCGGCGGAGCAACGGGTGCTGTAATAGCTAAAGCTGATGAAGTCGACGGTGTTGGCGGCCAGGATCTCGCGGTCCTCATCCGTCATGCCCACATCGATGCCCAAACGCTCGAGCTTCTTGACGGCATAGGCCGGGTAGTAGCCGCGGCTCTGAACGTCGACGAAGAAATAGTTGCTCTGGTTGTCAATCTGCGCTTGGCGCACATCGCCCGGACGGCAGCTGTAGGGGTAGTAGCTACCTGCGGCAAGCATGCAACCGATCTTGACCTCAGGGTCGATCTCGTGAGCGATCTTGGTTGCCCAAGCGCTGGCGACGAGCTCGTTGTGGGCGGCCAGGTACTCGACGGCCTCCTTGTTCTCGCCCTCCTCAAAGACCAGACCGGCACCCATAAACGGCAGGTGCAAGATCATATTGATCTCGTTGAAGGTGAGCCAGTACTTCACCAGACCCTTGTAGCGGGTAAAGATCGTGGTCGCGAGGTTCTTGTAGAAGTCGATGAGCTTGCGGTTGCGCCAGCCGCCGTACTCCTTGATGAGGTGGATCGGGCAGTCGAAGTGCGTGATGGTCACGAGCGGCTCGATGCCGTGCGCCTGACACTCGCGGAACACATCCTCGTAGAAAGCCAGGCCGGCCTCGTTGGGCTCGGTCTCGTCACCGTTGGGGAAGATGCGGGTCCAAGCCAGGCTCATGCGGAAGGTCTTAAAGCCCATCTCGGCAAAGAGGGCGATGTCCTCCTTGTAGTGGTGATAGAAATCGATGCCGGTCTGCGCGGGGTAGTAATAGCCGTCCTCGAAGTCGAGCATCTTGCGCTGGCCGGAGACCACCGCATAGCGCTCGGGGCCGTGCGGTGCCACGTCCACGTTGGCCAGGCCGCGGCCATCCACGTCGTAAGCGCCCTCGCACTGGTTGGCAGCCGTCGCGCCGCCCCACAGGAAGTCTTTACGGAAAGCCATGCATCAATCCTTTCACACGCTGTTTGTCGTAGCTTCAGTATCCCCGCAAACAGCGCGCCGCTCAACGACAGCAACGCAGGTCGACACTTCTTTTCGCGCGCGGGCGTCCGGCAGCCGCCCCTGCCTGACACTTTCTGATACCGCCGCCCCAAACCACCACAAAGGGGACAGGCACCTTTGTGGTGGTTTGGGGCGGTTTGTCTTGATCTGTAACAGGTAGAGACGATTTAGCCCGCCAGGTGTTACAGATTAAAACAAAAGCCCCTAGTCCACGGTGATGTCGAGGTTCTTGCCGACGAGGCCCACGTAGCCGCCTTCGGCTGCCTTGGGGCTATCGGCGTGGCAGAGGACCCACTTGTCAGCCTTCCAGTAGCAGTAGCTGTCACCGGCGGCAGGCATGTCGGCTGCAGCCTCGGGGCGCGGGCCATTGGTGCCCGCCGGCAGCGCCACCATCACCTGGAAGCCGCCGTCGTCGACCATGCAGGGCGTGTAGTGGAGCGTGGTGGCGTAAACCTCGACGAGCGTGCCGGCGGGCGCGCGAAAGGCCTTGACCTGAGCGGTGTCGAGCTTGCCGTCGACAATTTGCTCGCGCTTGGCCAGCAGCAGAATAAAGTCGCGCGCACCCAAATTAAACTCACTGGCACGGTGATACTCCAGACAGTTGAGGCGCGTGTTGTGGCCGTTGCACCAGCCCGGCTGGAACGGACGGCCGCCGTACATGAGCAGGCCGAGCGTGTCGACACCCTCAACCTGCTCGAGCTCGGGTGCGGAGGCCACGTACTTGGTGCCCTCGGGAATGGGAGTAGCCGCAAGCGCCTCGACAAGCGGGGCGGTCAGGTTGGACGGCACGTCGTCCCACACGCGACCATAGGATTTGAACTCGGGATCTGATACAGAGTAGATATGCATGTTCGCTCCTGTTCGTTTATGTGACAGTATGAACATTCTAGAACATCATTCATCCACGACCACGATCAATACCGAAAACATTGCATGACGAAATCACCCGCTCAAAAAGCGACATGCAGCTTCCTAGTCGAGATAATCTTTAAGAAACTCAATAACGCTCATACACCAGTAGTCGGTCTCCGGCGCATGGGGCTTCATCAATGCGTGCCCCCCTTCTGAATACATGACTCCCTCATGGTGTACTCCAGCTGCATCCAGAGCATCGACCATCTTTTCATAATTGTCGGGCGATACAATATCATCGTCAGCGCATTGCCAAAGATATGTCGGAGGATACTGCTCCCACACATGCTGATTAATACAGAAATCATCGAGCGAGTCGCGACCAGCCCCGCCGCACACCGAATCAAGAAATCTATTGTCTGATGCGTTCTCAAAGCCACGAAGATCAATCGGTGCATAACACAGGACCAAGGCTTTGGGTGCCTCGCATCCGTAGGACGCAAATCCCTTGTTGTCCGTCCCCCACTCGGCAGTTAAATGCGCACCAGCAGAAAAGCCGATAACTGCATAACTTTTTGCGACATTAAATTTCGCTGAATTCTCGAAGACAAAACGGACAGCTCGATTTAAATCGTCGATTGGACGCGGCATCAAAGGCTCGACCCTCACCCTGTATGACAGCACGAACACGTTATAGCCCGCATCGTTGAGCTCGGGGGCAACGGGAAAGCCTTCCATTTGATGACAAACGCTCTGATAACCTCCGCCCGAAACCGCAATGATAAAGGGAGCCCCGGGTCTCCCGGGAAAGAAGAACAGTTTCGTGTTGCGTCGAGTCGGATCACGGATGCAGTCGGCTTCATCCCATATATCGTAGGCAACTTGCCTCCCGTCATCCACGAGCTCGACAATCCGATTCAATCCACGCAAAACGCGAGTAGTTTCATATGGATTAGCATCAGAATTCATATGAGACACGATGGGTTTATTCCACATGCGCTCCCAAGTTGAAGGCCGGCAAAGCATAAGGTGCTCGCCAAAGCCAGCGAACTCAGGAAGGAGCGCGATTTCGCCAAACGTCATATCGGCTGTAATTGTCATAGCTAGTCACTCCAAAAATGAGGGTGGGCTCGCGTGAATCAACGGCAAGCCCACCACATGCAATCTGCCGCGGGGTTTTCGGCAGCTTACATCCCAAATAATTGTCTACTCCACTACTGCCTCTTCATCAGGGCGATACAGGATGTAAACGAGAACGAAGTTAAGAATTAAACCGACGACATTGCAAAGAATTGCGCCGATGAGGCTGCTCATATCACCAGAAGGATCCATATAACCGGGGAAGCTAAAAATGCCGCTCGACGTCATAACGAACGTACAGGTGTTGAAAATCGCCGGGATAACAGCACTGATTGCTCCGGCGACCATGGAAGCGATAATGATCTTCTTGTGCTCCAAGATGATGCCGTACAGCGCCGGTTCCGTAATCCCGAAAAAGCCCGTAATGGCACAGCTGAACCCAAGACTCTTTTCACTCGGGTCCTTCGAGCGGAGGGCAAACGCCAAACAAGCGCCGACAACACCCATGCTGCAGCAGAGAAGTCCAAGGATAGGATCGGAGCCGACGGTCATAATATTGTTGATGGAAAGCACGATCAGGGCCCAATGGAGTCCAAGGGGGATCATAACGAGACCGAATATCGGCCCGAGAATAACGCCGCAAAGGACGGGGCTGAACTGATAGACCGCCAGCACTGCAGTCGCAAGCAAAGAGCTCGCCTGCTGAATAACGGGGCCAATCACAAGGAGCGAGACGGGGGCGGCAACAGCAACCGTCAGGAACGGGACGAGCGCAAATGCCACAACATCGGGAAGAACCGCCCGCAGCCACTTATTAAGAACGGATGCGAACCAAGCCGCCACGATAGCAGGAAACACCGTGGAGGAATAGCTCACCATTGTGAACTTCATGCCGAGCAAATCCAGCGCATCGCCCGCTCCGGCCGCAGCAACGAAAGTCGGATAAATCAGGATTGCACCGAGTACCGCACCGATATATCGATCGGTTCCAAAGAACTGAGCAGCAGATGATCCGACAAGAACGGGCAGAAAATACATGCAGGCATTTCCCATGCCGTACAGCAGAGTGTATATTCCGCTCTCGGCGGAAACAGCACCCGCCGTCGTCAGAATACTAAGGACGGCGTTTATCATTCCGCATGCGATCAAGGCAGGAAGAACGGGCATCATGATGCCGCTGATGAGCTTCATTAGCTTTCCCAGAAAGCCCTTAGTCTCTCCTTCGCTTGCCTCGGAATCTCCGGCATCAATCCCGGTTTCCTTGGCAACGATTTCATAGACCTTATCGACCTTAGGTCCCACAATCACCTGATATTGCCCCGCGGAATGGCGAATGTCGATCACGCCATCAATCGCCTTGACTTTTGCATCGTCTACGATGCTTTCGTCCTTAAGGTTGAACCTTAAACGAGTCATGCAGTGAGCTACAAATGTAACGTTGTCTGCGCCGCCCACCATCTCGAGAATCTCGGCAGCGAGCTTGGTTGTATCTGCCATAAATACCATTTCTCCCATGTTGAGTTTTATATGTAACCATCAGCAAAGCGCGCGCCTTTGCCAACTAATTACCTTGTTTTCGATGCAATTCGATTGATGTGCATCATGAGGTAGAGTCTTTCTTCGTCTATAAGTTCCCGCCCCGTCAGTCGGCTGAGAACAGAAGCAATATCATCGGCGCACATTGATGCCACCGGATATTCTTTTTTGAGCGAGAGGTACATCTTGCGGTTGTCGCTCACGATGCTTTCGCCAGAGTTCAACCTATTGAATAAGTACTGAAGATGGGTTGCGAACCTTGCGTAATCGAAACCTTCCCGATCAACTTGAATGCCAAGCCGATTTTCAACAGCAACGGTTGACTCCTCCAGAACACGATCGTAGATATCCGCGCTAAACTCTTTAACTACTTCGCATGAGTCCGAATCGGCCATGTTATTGATAAACGCCATGGCAATTCCAACTGCCTCATGAGCTGGAAGCCTAACGTTAAGACGTTTCCTGATTATCTTAAGTGCATACTCGCCGATTCTAAATTCGACGGGATATTGTTGGCGGACATCAAACGATAAAGGCATGCGGACAACGATATTTTGCTCTTTGCGCTTAACCGCATACGCGATATGGTCCGCAAGGATAAACGGCAAATTAGGGCTCACCTCATAAGACAGCAAACCTGTCGACATATCAATAACATCCGAGGTAAGCTCGAGAAGCTCGTCGGGGACCTCGTCAACGAGAGCGATGTAGCGAGAGCTAACGTTATAAAACGTTCGTTGAATCTCCGAAAGAGGGACCTCGTCTCCGACATTCTTAAACCCCAGACCACGGCCGAATGCAACCAACTGTCTGCCATTTCCATCGACGCAGAGGACAGCGCTGGTATTAATTCGTTTAACAATTTCCATGTGTCCCCCCCTAAACAGAACAAGGCTCCCGAAGCAGAATCCGACAATCAATGTCGACAGATGCTGCTTCAGGAGCCTTGCCTGAATATCACTCTGAGGACTAGTTTAAGCGAGCTAGTGCTAATGACCTCGAATAAACACTTCTAAACAGTTAAACGGTCGATATCTCCGTGTGAACGGTTTGGAGGCAGAGGGCGGCCCTATGCCTGCTGATAGTGCAGGTGCTTCTCGTCGATATCGGCCAGGTCGCGGTCGAGATAACGACGCGCAAGCCAGTTGGCCATGGGGAGGTTCTGGTCCAGGTAGTTACCGCACTCCTCGGGAGCGGCACCGGGAACATCGCCCTCAAAGCCCGCGACAAACTCGAACAGCTCGCGCACGAGCGGCAAGATTTCCTCGCTCGTCAGCTCACCAAAAACAACCAGGTAAAAGCCCGTGCGGCAGCCCATGGGCCCAAAGTAGACGATACGGCTCGACCACTCGGCATGGTTGCGAAGGAAGGTGGCGCCCAGATGCTCAATGGTGTGGCACTCGGCCGTGTTCATGACTGGCTCCTTGTTGGGCGTGGTCAGGCGCAGGTCAAAGGTGGTGACGGCGGCGCCGGTCGCCGGATCGCGGTCGATGCGGCTCACATACACGCCGGGCTCAAGCAGCAGATGGTCAACGGAAAAACTTGCAATGCGCTCCATGGCAGCTCCTCTCGGTAGTCAATTTGGGACGGGGCTCTTTTAGCTGGTTCGAATGGTCGCACCAATCATACCAGTCAAAAAAGCCCCGTCCCAAATGAGCTGCCCGGGACGGGGATCAATGAGTTTTTAATCCCCGTCTCAGAATAATCATGCTAGGCGGTGTACGCGATTGTAGATTTCACGGCATGGCGCCAGCCGGCGATCTTTTTGGCGCGCTCGTCGGCGGACATGGTGGACTCCACGATGCCGCGGGCGCCGTAGACGTCGACGACGTCGCGCGTGTACATGCCCAGCGCAATGCCGCAGGCCCAGGCCGCGCCCAGACCGCTCATCTCGTCGTTGCTCGCGATGCGAATGGGCGAGCCAACCAAGTCGCTCTCAAACTGCATCAGGTACGCGTCGCGCGTGGGACCGCCGTCAACACGAAGCTCGGCCAACGCCGCGCCCGAATCCTCGACCATCGCATCAATCACGTCGAAGATCTGATAGGCGATCGACTCGTCAGCGGCCTTTACGAACTCCGCACGGCCCGTGGTGCGCGTCATGCCAAAGACGCAGCCCTCGGCATCGCTCGCCCAGTGCGGCGCGCCCAGGCCAGTGAACGCCGGCACAAAGTAGACGCGGCTCGCCGGATTGGCGGCGTAACACAGGTCGGTGACTTCCTCGGGATTGTTGATGAGCTCAAGATCGTCGCGCAGCCACGTCTTGACGGCGCCGGCGTAGCTCACGTTGCCCTCGAGCACGTACTCGGTCACGCCGTCCATACGCCATGCGAGCGAGCTCGAAAGCCCATGCGAGCTGGCGACGAACTCGTCGCCGACGTTCATCATGACCGAGCTTCCGGTGCCATAGGTCGCCTTGGCCATGCCGCGGCTATGGCAGCCCTGGGCAAACAAGGCGGCATGGCTGTCGCCAAGCACGCCGTGAATGGGCACGGGCGCCGGCAAAAAGCCGCCCAGGTCCGTTGTGCCGAACAGGCCATCGGAATCGGTCACCTGCGGCAGGCAAGCCGAATCGACGCCAAAGGCCTCGCACACCGGCTCGCTCCAGCAGCCACGGCGCAGGTCAAAGAGCTGCGTGCGGCTGGCATTGGACCAGTCGCAGCGAAACTCCGCGCCGCCCGTGAGCGTCCAGACCACCCAGGCATCGATGGTGCCCAGGCACAGCTCGCCCGCCGCAGCGGCCTCGGCAGCCGCGGGAACGTTCGCGAGGATCCAGGCCATCTTGCCCGCCGGGTAGTAGGGCGAGAGCACCAGACCCGTCGTGTCGCGCACCAGCTCGGCCACGCCTTCGCGCGCAGCAAGCTCGTCGCACAGCTCGCGGGCGCGGGCGCACTGCCACACCACGGCGTCGCACAGCGGCTCGCCCGTCGTGCGCTTCCAGGCAACGGTAGTCTCGCGCTGGTTGGAGATGCCGATGCCGGCGACGTCGGCCGGATCGACCCCGGTCTCCTCCACCACGGCGCGCGCCACGGCCAGCACGTTAGCGGCGATCTCGGCTGGATCATGGCTCACCCAGCCGGCCTCGTTGACAATCTGGCGATGCGGGCGATCGGCACGATGAATCAAATGGCCGCCCTCGTCCACCAGCAGCGCCTTGGTGCCCTGCGTGGATTGATCGATTCCGATGATGTAGCGGCCCATGGCCACCCCTTTCAAAACGAATGTGACAAAGGGGCGGTCCCTTTGTCACATTCCAGTTACTCTGCGGGCAAGAACTCGGCGACGGTCTGCGCGATTCCGGCACCCGTCAGGCCGTAGTGCGCAAAGACCTCGAGGCTCGTGCCGGTGATGACCGGCGCATCGGGCAGGGAGAGGCACTTGACCGGACACGGGCAATGCTCGCCCACGACCTGCGCGACCATGGAACCCAGGCCGCCGAAGGGGCTGTGCTCCTCGACGGTCACGACGGCGCGCGTGGCACCGGCGGCCTCGATCACAGCCTCAGCATCGAGCGGCTTGACGCAATACATGTCGAGTACCGTTGCCGAGATGCCCTGCTCGGCCAGCAGATCGGCGGCGTCCACGGCATGGCGGACCATCTCGCCGGTGGCGACAATCGTCACATCGGCGCCGCGACGCACCCAAGTGGCGCGATCCATCTGGAACGGGCACTCGTCCTCGGTGTACACGTCCTCCACCGGGTTGCGGCCCACGCGGATGTAGGCCGGCTTGTTGTCGGCGACCAGGGCACGCACGAGCTCGGCGGTCTGGAATCGATCGCTCGGCAGATACACGCGCATGTTGGGAATCGCGCTCATGGCGGCGATATCCTGCGCGGAGTGATGGCTCATGCCTAAGGCGCCGTAGGACACGCCGCCCGAGATGCCGATGAGCTTGACGTTGGTGTTGGAGTACGAAACGTCGACCTTGCACTGCTCATACGAGCGCGTGGTCACAAAGGACGCCGGCGAGGCGGCCCAGGCCTTCTTGCCGCACGAGGCCATACCGGCGGCGATACTCACCAGGTCCTGCTCGGCGATGCCGACCTCAATGGACTGCTGGGGATACTGATCGAAGAACGGCGTGAGCGATGCGGAGCCGCGGGAGTCGGAGCACAGGACGACGATGTCTTTATCGGTTGCGGCGGCCTCGAGCAGCGTGTCGCAGATAGCCTTGCGGTTGGCGATCTTGTTAGCCATTGATAGCCTCCTTATGGGCAGCGAAATCGGCGATGATCTGGGCATATTCCTCATCGTTGGGCAGGTGATGATGCCAGGCGGCCTTGTCCTCCATAACCGGCGAGCCGTAGCCCTTCACCGTGTTGAGGATGATGACCGTGGGCTTACCCTTGGTCTCGGCGGCCAGCGTCAGCGCGGCGTCGATGGCCTGGACGTCGTTGCCCGGAATGGACAGCACGTTCCAACCGAAGGCGGCCCAGCGCTCCTCCTGCGAATCCTGCTTCATGACGTCCTCGGTGCTGCCGCTGATCTGCAGGCGGTTGCGGTCCACGAGCGCGCACAGGTTATCGAGCTGGTAGTTGCCGCCGCTCATGGCGCCCTCCCAGACCGAGCCCTCGGCAAGCTCGCCGTCGCCCATGATGGTGTAGACGCGGTAGTCGCGGCCATCCATCTTGCCGGCAAGCGCCATCCCGACGGCCACGGGCAGGCCATGACCCAGCGAGCCCGAGTTCATCTCGATGCCCTTGAGCTTGTTGTTGGGGTGGCCGATGTAGGGGCTGCCGAACTTAGAGAAGCGGGCCTTGACGTCGTCGAGGTCCAGATAGCCCTCGTGGCAGAGCACCGCGTAGTAGGCCTCCATGGCGTGGCCCTTGGAGAGTACGAAGCGATCGCGGTTGGGATCGTCGACGGTCTCGGGAGAAATGTTGAGGTGGTTGGCATAGAGGGTCATCAGCGCATCGATGACCGACATGTCGCCGCCGATGTGGCCGCCGGCGCCAGCCATGATGATATCGACGCAATCGCGGCGAAGGTCCCAACGCAGGGATTCAAGCTCTTCGATAGTTGCCATTTCTACTCTCCTCGCAGGTAAGCTTTGACGTCTTCTTCGATGGGGTCGTACAGGTCGGGGACAATGCCGATGTACTTGCACGCCTCGTAGAGCACCGGCACCACGTTGGCGTGAATGGCGACGCAGTGGTGGATGTAGGGACCCTCGACGATCTTGGCCTCGAGGCGCTTGAGGTTGTCGACCTCGACCCACAGGTAGGTGCCCATGCCGGCCGGGCCGTCGATGCCGCGGGCGTTACCCAGCAGCAGCGAGTACTCGCCGTTGTCGCCGTCAAAGCGGGCAAGGGTGAGGTCGCCGTGCTTGGCCTCGGCCGTCAGCGCGCCGGGGTGATCGAAAGCCAGCGGGTAAGTGAGCTTGGGCTTGACGGCCGCGCAGCTGCAGGGCCAGGGGCCGCAGTGCTGCAGCAGCTCGCCGTTCTCGTTATCGGGATGACGCACGGTCCAGTCGGCGAACATGCCGCGGTGACGGCCCAGGTCGGCGGCCTCGACCATCAGCGCGGTGATAGCGCCATGGATGTCGGTCTCGCAGACGATGGGGATGCCCATCTCGTTGAGGATTGCGTTGGCGGCGCAGGGCATAATGCCCAACTCGTCCTGCAGGGCGTTCCAGCACTGGATGGCGCCGGCGTTGCAGCCGTACTTCTCGACCAAGCGCTTCATGGCAATGGCGAGTCCTGCGACCGCAGGAACCTTGTCCTCGGGGATGCAGATCTCAAAGCTGTCACCAATGTGGGCGAGCATGGCTGCCATGGCCTGCTCGTCAGCCTGGGCGTCGCGCACGGCCTGGACAAGCTCGGTCATGGGGATGGGCGAAAGCTGGATGTTGAACTTCTCGAGCAGCTCGCCCTCGTTGCACATGGTCGACCAGAAATCGAACGGACGGGTGGCCATCTGCAGGATGCGGGTGTGCTTGAAGGTCTTGACCACGTTGCACACGGCCAAAAAGTCCCAGACGCCGCGCTCGAACTCGGGATCGGTCAGACGGCAGTTGGTCATGTAGGTGAAGGGAACCTGGAAGCGGCGCAGGACCTTGCCGGTGGCGAACAGACCGCACTGGCTATCACGCAGACGGGTGCCGTCGGGCTCGGGGCGCTCGTCGCGCGGCCCCCACAGCAGCACGGGCAAACCGAGCTCGCGGGCAAGGCGGGCGCAGACATACTCGGTACCAAAGTTGGCGTGGCAGAGCATGATGCCGTCGACGCCCTCGGCGCGGAACTTCTCGACGATAGGCGCGATATGGCTGTCGTCGAACAGCAGGCCCTCGTCGTTGATGTCGTCGATATCCACAATCTCGACGCCGATCTCGCGCAGGCGATCAGCCGTCAGACCGCGATACTTGATCGCGTCCGGCGCGCTAAAGATACTGCGGCGCGTGGGCACAAAGCCGAGCTTGATCTTGTCCATGTACGTCCTCCCCTAGTCACATGTTCAGTAAACAGACGCATGTTTCGTTTTGTTCTGTTTACTAAATGTTTTACTCTTTTGTTTAAAAGTTTAGCGCGAAAGTCTCGTAAACGGTAGAGAAATCAGCCTAAACGGTATGTAAACAATCTGAACATACAAGGGCAACAAAAAGAGGGCCCCGAAGGACCCTCTTTTGAATAGCGCTATGTTTACTGCCCTAGCGAGCTTTGGCACGCTGCAGACGATGCCGTCTCCGCCTAGATTTCGCGCACGCTCTGGCGCTCGACAAAATAGGTCGACACAGCCGTTTTGCAGGTGTAGCTCTTGGGATTGCGGATGTTGCCCACCAGGCGGCGCACCGCGATCTCACCCACCTCGTGCTTGGGAACATGCACCGTGGTGAGCGGCGGGTTGGAAAAAGCGCCCAGAGATAGGTCGTCAAAGCCGATGATCGAGACATCCTCGGGCACGCGAATGCCGTGCTCGTTGAACGCGCGCATGGCACCCACGGCGAGCACGTCGTTCTCGGCAAAGAAAGCCGTCGGCAGGTCGTCGTGCGAGGCATTGTCGAGCCACGCGCCCATGTCGCGATAAGCGCCCTCGAGCGTGGTGCCCAGCGTGACGCGCCATGCCGGATTGGCCTCGAGGTCCGCATCCTCAAGCGCTTGGCGATAGCCGCGCTCGCGGTCCTTAAAGTTGCGGATACGAAGGTCGCCCGCCAGATAGCCGATTTGCTTGTGACCTTTCTCGATAAGGTAGTCCACGGCACGCAGCACCGAATCGGTATTGGCAATGACCACGGCATCGAAGTACTGGCGGTCGCTCCAGCCATCGAGCACAATCAGGTGGGCGGCGGCGTTAGCGAACAGGGCGTAGTCCTCCTCGCCCAACTCGGTGCCCATCAGCACGATGGCGGCAGACGGGTCGGCGATCAGGCCCTCGACCTGCGGACGCACGGCGTCTAGGTCGCTAAAGTCGAGCGAGACAAAGCTCGTGCTCATGCCGTGGCGACGCGCCTGGCGCTCCACGCCCTCGATGACCGCGGGGTGGAAGGTGCTCTCGTCCAGGATGGCGCCCGTCTTGCGCGCGAGCACAAACTGGATGCTCTCGAGCTGCGTCGACTGCTGATAGCCGAGCGACTGCGCGCACTCCAGGATGACTTTGGCGGTCTCCTCGCTCACGCTGCGCTTGCGGTTGAGCGCGTTGGACACGGTCGCAGGCGAAAAACCGGTGATGCGGCTGATCTCGCGAACACTTGCTTTGGCCATTGTTCCCCCTAGTAACGGTCGCGGTCGAGCATCGTGGCCTGACCGCCCCGTGACTCGACAACTAAACGACCGCAAATTCAATCTAAACAGAATAGTAAATGTTTAATAGCTAGTTTAGCCTGTTGTCAAGCGAAGCGACGCGACTATTCCCCCAACGGGCGTATTTACTCGGTAGCCTTGATTATCGACTTTATCCGAACACCTCCCACATTCATCCGTACA
>NZ_QROQ01000011.1:0-36629 GCF_003475115.1 Collinsella sp. AF37-9
GCGACGGACCTCGGGACGCTCTTACACCACGTCTGCGCGCGCCACCGTTATTCGTTCCCTGCGGCAGAATTTACGCCGCTTCGTCGAACTGCGAGTTGTACAGGTCGGCGTAGAAGCCGCCCTGGGCGAGCAACTCGTCGTGCGTACCCTTCTCGACGATGTCGCCGTCGCGAATTACCAAGATCACGTCGGCGTTGCGGATCGTGGACAGGCGATGCGCGATGACAAAGCTCGTGCGGCCCTGCATCAGCGCATCCATGGCGCGCTGGATGAGCTCCTCGGTGCGGGTATCGACGTTGGAGGTCGCCTCGTCCAAAATCAGCGCCGGGCGGTCGGCCAAAATGGCGCGGGCGATGGTCACGAGCTGGCGCTGGCCCTGCGACAGGTTAGTGCCCTCCTCGTTGATCATAAAGTCGTAGCCGCCGGCGAGCGTATGGATAAAGTGGTCGCAGCGTGCGGCGCGCGCGGCGGCCTCGACCTCGGCGTCAGTCGCATCGGGACGTCCGTAGCGGATGTTCTCGCGGATGGTGCCATTAAACAGCCAGGTATCCTGCAGCACCATGGCAAACTCGCCGCGCAGTGCCGCGCGGTCCCAGTCGCGCACGTCGACGCCCTCGACGCGCAGCGAACCGCCGTCCACGTCGTAGAAACGCTGCAGCAGCTTAATGAGCGTGGTCTTGCCGGCGCCGGTGGGGCCGACGATGGCAATGGTTTGGCCGGGCTGCGCCTCGCAGCTAAAGTCGTGGATGATGGTCTTGTCGGGCGTGTAGCCAAACTTGACATGGTCGAACTCCACGTGGCCGGGGCGCTTCTCGGGAATCTGCGCGTCGGCCTTCTGCTCCTCCTCGGGCGCGGCCAGGAACTCAAACACGCGCTCGGTGGCGGCGGCCATCGACTGCATCGTGTTGCTCACGTTGCCCAGCTGCTGCACCGGCTGCGTAAAGTTGCGAACGTACTGGATAAAGCTCTGGATGTCGCCGGGCGTGGCATTGCCGGTCAGCGCGAGCTGCGCGCCTACCACGACGACGCCCACGTAGCCCATGTTGCCCACCAGACTCATAAGCGGCATCATCAGGCCCGACAGGAACTGCGAGCGCCAGCCGCTAATAAAGAGGCGGTCGTTTTGACGGTCGAACTCCTCGATTGAGGCCTCGGCGCGGTCGAACACCTGAATAACGTTCTGGCCGGCAAAGTCCTCCTCGATAATGCCGTTGACGGTGCCCAGGATTTGCTGCTGCTCGCGGAAGTACGGCTGCGAGAAGTGAATCATCACGGTCAGGATAATCGCGGCGGCCGGCAGTGTGAGCACGGTGACGCCGGTGAGCGGCAGACTGATCGAAAGCATCATGACGAGCACGCCGATAATCTGCGTCACCGACGTGATGAGCTGCGTCACGCTCTGGTTGAGCGACTGACCCAGCGTATCGACGTCGTTGGTGATGCGGCTGAGCACGTCGCCCTTGCTGTGGCCGTTGAAGTAACTCATCGGAACGACGGCGATCTTGGCGGCGATCTCCTTGCGCATGCGATAACAAATCTTTTGCGTGACGCCGGTCATGAGCCAGCCTTGGATCAGGCTGCAGGCAGAGCTCGCCAGATACAGACAGAGCAAAAAGCCGAGCGTCTTGGCGATCCAGGCAAAGTCGACATCGCCGGTGCCGTTGACCTTGGCAACCAAGCCCTCGAACAGCTTAGTCGTAACCTGGCCGAGCACCTTGGGCCCCACAATGTTAAAGATGACCGAGCACACGGCAAAGGCGACGGCGGCAAACACGGCAATCTTGTGCTGGCCGATATAGCCGAGCAGCTGCCTCATGGTGCCCTTAAAGTCCTTGGCCTTTTCGCCACGGCGCATGCCACCCATGCGGCCCATGGGACCACGCTGGCGGGTGGGCTTGGGAATCTGAGTCTTGGTCTCGTCTGCCATTAGCGCTCGCCTCCTTCCATGACGGCTGCAATTTCTTCTTGGGTAAGCCCCAGCTCCTCGGCGGAAAGCTGCGACTGTGCAATCTCCAGGTACGCCGGGCAGCCGTGCAGCAGCTCCTCGTGCGTGCCGGTGCCCACTACGTGACCGTCGTCGAGCACGATGATCTGGTCGGCGTGCATGATGGTCGCGATGCGCTGGGCCACGACCACGAGTGCGGCGTCGGTGACGTTTTTGGCCAGCTCCTCGCGCAGGCGCGCGTCGGTCTTGTAGTCGAGGGCGCTAAACGAGTCATCGAACACCACGACCTCGGGCTTTTTGGCCAACGCGCGGGCAATGGCCAGGCGTTGGCGCTGACCACCCGAAACATTGGAGCCGCCCTGGCTGATGGGGGAGTTGTAACCGCCCTCGCGCTCGGCGATAAAGTCCTCGGCCTGGGCGATGCGTGCCGCCTGGCGCATATCATCATCGCTCACCATGTCGCCGGCAAACTTGAGGTTGCTCGCGACGGTGCCCGAGAACAGGCGACCCTGCTGCGGGATGTAACCAATGCGGCGGCGCAGCTCGGAAAGGGTCATGTCGCGCACGTCGATGCCGTCGAGCGAAATGCTGCCGCCCGTGACGTCGTACAGGCGCGGAATCAGCTGCACGAGCGTGGACTTGCCCGAGCCCGTGGAGCCAATGATGCCGAGCATCTGACCGGCATGCGTGGTGAAGTTCACGCCGCTGATGACATCGGCGCGGGCATCGGGATACTGGAAGCTCACGTCGCGGAAGGTGAGCTCACCGCGCGGCGCGCTGGCTGCGGGCAGTTTGGGCGAGGCAGGGTCGTTGATGCTCGTGGGGCAGGTGATGACCTCTTCCACGCGCTCTGCTGCGACCTCGGCGCGGGGCAGGATAACCGAAACCATGGTGAGGATCATAAACGCCATGACGATCTGCATGGTGTAGGAGATGAACGCCATCATGTTGCCGACCTGCATCACGCCGTCGGACACGCCCTGCGCGCCAAACCAGACGATAAGCACGGTGATGCAGTTCATGACGAGCATCATGAGCGGCATCATAAAGCTCATGGCGCGGTTGGTGTAGAGCTGCGTGGTCATCAGGTCGAGGGACGCCTGGTCAAAGCGCTCGAGCTCATGCTCCTCGCGGTTAAACGAGCGGATGGGCATAAGGCCGTCGAGCAGCTCGCGGGCGGTAAGGTTCACGCGGTCCACAAAGCTCTGCATCTTTTTGAACTTGGGCATGGTGAGGCCCATAAGCACGCCGACGACGGTCGAGACCGCGATGATGGCCACGGCGATGGTCCACTCCAGGCCGGTGTGGTTGGCCAGGACGCGCATGACGGCGACGATGCCCATGACGGGCGCCATGAGGCACATGCGGATAAACAGGGTTGCGGCCATCTGAATCTGCTGAATGTCGTTGGTGCAGCGAGTGATGAGCGAGGCCTGGCTAAACTTGCCCACCTCGGCTGGCGAGAAGTGCATGACCTTGTTGAAGGTCTCGCGGCGCAGGTCGCGTGCGATGGAACAGGCGGTGCGCGAGGCCACGGCGCCGGTTAGGATGGTGGCGACCAGTGAGATCAGGCACAGACCAAACATCGTGGTCGCCATGCGGCCCAGGTAGGCGTTCTGCACGTCGGCGGGGCCGATACCCTGCGCCTTGTACTCGTCTTGCACATAGCTCACGGCGCGTTGGGTCACGATGGAGCCCGACATAGAGCCCATTTTGTCCGCCATTTCATTGGCGCCCTCGACGAGCTTGCTTTGGTCTACCAGACCGCCCTCGACACCTAGGCGCAGACTCTTCATGGTGATCTTGCCGCCGTCGGCATCAATCTGCTTTTGCATGTTTTGCGCCGCTGTGGCCCTCTGCTGCATCTCGGCGAGCTGCTCGGGCGTCATTGCCGCCATCTGCTCGGGGGTGGGCATGGCCTGGGCGCTGCCGCCATTGCTTGCCTCGGTGGATGCGCCGGTCATGTCGCCCATGGAGCTGGCGTCGATGCCCTGGTTGAGAGAAAGGACGACGGTCTCGGGCAGGCTCATAATGTCGGCAATCTTGCCGCCATCGGCACGCTCTTCCTCGGTGCCCTTGTACGTTCGAATGCCTTTTTTGTCAGCCTTGCTAAACACGGCCTCCACAGCTTTGGCGTCCTTGGTGCTCATAAAGAGCTCAAGGTCATCGAGTGATTCGGCACGAATGGTGTCGGGCACGGGCGAGGCGATGCCGCCTTGCTGTACGCCCACGTCGACGATGTCGCTCATGTAGGTAGGCAGTGCCAGATCGGCGTTGCAGCTGATTACGATAAGTACGATAGCTGTGAACAGTGCCAGGACATGCTTTTTAAAGAGCTTGAGAATCCTCACTCGGCATCTCTCCTTTCTTGATTGCGGTCGATAATTTCGTTGAAACGCCTTAGAAGGCGCACCATCTCTTGGGTATCTGTTTCGCCGAGCTGCTCGAGGAAGGCCGCGGTGCGCTCCTCGAATTCCCGACGTTTGATTTCGAGATTCTGGAATCCCTTATCGGTCATCGTGACGTGTACACGACGACGGTCGGTCTTTGAGTGCTCGCGCTCGACCCAGCCCTTGGCTTCGAGAGTGCGTAAGATATTGGCGATGCGGGCACTCGAGACCCAGGCGCGATTTGCGAGTTCGCTCGGCGTGAGCGAACCGCCAGCGAGCATGAGGGCGCGCATGACAGCCATCTCGCCGCCGAGAGCTTTGTCCGCAGAGCGTGAAATGCGATGATGCATGCTGCCAAACTCAGTTAAGAGCTGATGCCCAAGCTCATGGAAATCGGTATCTTCCACCGAAAACCCCTAACACTAGAAACTATTTTCGGTGAAAGATGATACCCGCATATTCGGGCCTCATGCAGTGGGCAATATAAAGAGCGCATAAAGAGTTAAAAAATTCAATTGCTGAAGCGTTTCAAAGAACTATTATGCCCGCGGTTAGGCGAGGGGTTGTCACCACCATGACGACTGGGACTCATTTATCGCCACGTGCGATGCTCCAACTTCCCGCAAGGAGGCACCTTATATAAAGGGGGATGGAGTCATGGCATTTGACTTCACGGGCAAGACCGCGATTGTCACGGGTGGCACTCAGGGCATTGGCCTCGAGATCGCCAAGGGCATCGTCGCGGGCGGCGGACACGTCGCGCTCATCGCAAGGAAC
This sequence comes from Collinsella sp. AF37-9, assembly GCF_003475115.1. NCBI lineage: Bacteria > Bacillati > Actinomycetota > Coriobacteriia > Coriobacteriales > Coriobacteriaceae > Collinsella > Collinsella sp. AF37-9. Next base: position 5,113 of record NZ_QROQ01000011.1, read on the forward strand.
GCTGCCAAGGGCGAGGCCGCTGTGGCCGAGCTTGGCGAGGGCAACAAGTTCTATCAGCTCGATGTTGCCGATGCGCCTAAGGCGCGTGAGACCGTCGAGCAGATTTTTACGGACCTGCCGCAAACCAACATCCTGATCAACTGCGCTGGCGTCATCAGCACCAAGAAATTCGACGAGATTGATGACACCGAGTGGCGTCGCACCATCGACATCAACCTCAACGGTACCTTCACTATGATGAACGCCGTGTATCCGCACTTTAAGGCGGCCCATGCCGGCACTATCGTCAACGTGAGTTCCGTTGCGGGCAAGATCGGTGGCGGCCTGCTCGGCACAGCCGCCTACGCCAGCTCCAAGGCCGGTGTTAACGGTCTAACCAAGGCAGTCGCCAAGGAAGGCGGCAAGTTTGGCGTCCGCTGCAACGCCGTGTGCCCGTCACTTACCCTTACCGATATGACCTCGATTCTCTCTGACGAGAACTCTCAGCGCATCATCAACGGTATTCCTCTGGGCCGCGCCGCCCAGGCCAGCGAGCCTGCGCAGATGGTGCTGTTCTTCGCTTCCGACCTCGCCAGCTTCGTGAACGGCGAGATCGGCGACTGCGACGGCGGCATCGTCCTGGACGGGTAATACCCCACGACGATTATTCGGCGACGGTTCCTGCGACTCGGGACCGTCGCCTTCTTTCTGACATAGGCGCGTGCGGCTACGATTCGCATGCATCCAAAGGAGATATATATGAGTGAATCGACTGCGGTGGAGGCGCCGGCGGCAAAGGAGCCGTTCTTTAAGATGTCCTCCATCCCGGGTGCCAATATTTTGGTGCCGCTTTTGTTGGGCTGCCTGCTCAACACGCTGTTCCCCGACCTGTTCAAAACGCTCGGCAGCTTTACGCTCGGCATGACCCAGCAGGGCGCAGGCCCGCTTGTTGGCGCTTTTTTGCTCATCGTCGGTACGACGATTTCGTTTAAGAGCGCTCCTGCCGCCGCTGCCCGCGGCGCCATCATCATCGCCGTCAAGCAGATCGTGGTCGTTGCCGTGTCGCTGCTCATCCTTTATGTATTCAACGACAACCTGTTTGGCATCTCTGCCATGGTGATGCTGGCCGCTTGCACCGGCGCCAACAACGCTATGTACGCTGGTCTGATGGGCACCATGGGCAATGAGGCCGAGCGTGGTGCCGTCGCAATCACCACGCTGGTTGTCGGCCCTCCGGTCACGATGATCGTGCTCGGCGCTGCCGGTCAGGCTCCGATCGGTTGGTCGCTCGTGGGCGCCATCCTGCCGATCGTCGTCGGCATTATTCTGGGTAACCTCTTCCCGAGCTTTAAGAAGATGATGGCACCGGCACTTTCCGCCATCATCGTGCTCGTCTTCTTTGCCATGGGCTCGACCATGACCTTTGGCCAGCTTATCAACGGTGGTCTTCCCGGCATCCTGCTCGGCGTGATCTGCTCGGTAGTCTTTGCAATTCCCGTCATCGCGGTCGATAAGCTCACGGGCGGTACGGGTGTCGCAGGTGCGGCCATTTCGAGCTGCGCCGGAGCCAATGTGGCCACGCCTGCTGCCATGGCAAGCGTCAACGAGGCCATGTACGGCGGCGCGGTGCTCGCGACGGCTACGGCGCAGGTTGCAGCATGTGCTATCGTGACGGCCATTTTGACCCCGCTGGTCACCAGCTGGTGCTACAAGCATTTTGAGGGTCAGGGCCACAGCAAGGCAACGACCGACAAGGCCGCCGCAGCCGCCTAATGCCAAGCGGCAATCAAAGCTAAATAACTAACCATGCCACAGGGCGGTCCCGGGGGAAATCCCGTGGCCGCCCTGCAGTTTCTGCGGGGTCTCTGGGGCACTTTACCCTGCTAAAACTGGCATAACAGCTAGAGTGAACGTCGTACAAAGGCAAGGAAATATACCAAACAAATCGGTGAACGGTAGTTGCTCGCGCTCGCATTTCCTGCGGATTTGTTAAAAACGCCCTAATGGTATAAAAAAAGAAACATATAACAGCCCTGATGAAGGGGGTGGCTATGTTATCCTTCTCAAACGGGTGAAATCTTGGGTTTTGGGTTGCAGTTCCAAGGTGGACAAACGTTTTCCCTGCACCAACGTGTGGTGAAGAACGGAAGAAGCCGGTAGTGCAAGCCGATAATTCAAGAATTCAATAAGCAGCGGTGTGAGAGAGCGCCGCATTACACGTAACTAGGAGCGTGGTTACACAATGCAGGAGGCATGGGAAGGCTTCAAGGAAGGCATCTGGACGGGAGAGGTTGACGTCCGAGACTTCATCCAGAAGAACTACACCCCCTACGAGGGCGACGAGTCGTTCCTCGCCGGCCCGACCGAGCGTACCAAGGAGCTGTGGGGCGAGGTTCTCGACCTGCTGCTCAAGGAGCGCGAGCAGGGCGGCGTCCTCGATATGGACACCAAGACCGTCACGGGTATCGTGAGCCACCCCGCTGGCTACATCGATAACGCCCACCGCGAGAAGGAGACCATCGTCGGCCTCCAGACCGACAAGCCGCTCAAGCGCGCTCTGCACGTCAACGGTGGTATCCGCATCGCTTGCCAGGCTGCCAGCCAGCACGGCTACAAGGTCGACGAGAACGTTGTCGAGCGCTACACCTTCGAGCGCAAGACCCACAACGCCGGCGTCTTCGATGTTTACACCCCCGAGATGCGTGCTTGCCGCTCGGCTCACATCATCACCGGTCTGCCCGATGGCTATGGCCGCGGCCGCATCATCGGCGACTACCGTCGTGTTGCCCTGTACGGCGTCGACTACCTGATCAAGGACAAGGAGGCCCAGAAGGCTTCCACCCCGACGGTTATGACCGCCGACAACATCCGCGATCGTGAGGAGCTGCAGGAGCAGATCCGCGCCCTCGGCGAGCTCAAGATGATGGCCGAGACCTATGGTTTCGATATTTCCAACCCTGCTACCAACACGCAGGAGGCCATCCAGTGGATGTACTTCGCCTACCTCGCTTCCGTCAAGGAGCAGAACGGCGCCGCTATGTCCATCGGCCGTACCTCTACGTTCATCGACATCTACGCTGAGCGCGACCTTGCCAACGGTACCTTCACCGAGGAGCAGATCCAGGAGTTCGTGGACCACTTCATCATGAAGCTCCGCATGGTCAAGTTTGCTCGTACCCCCGAGTACCAGGCCCTGTTTACCGGCGATCCGCAGTGGGTCACCGAGTCCATCGGCGGCATGGGTGTTGACGGCCGTACGCTCGTTACCAAGATGAGCTACCGCTACCTGCACACGCTCGAGAACATGGGCACCAGCCCCGAGCCCAACATGACCGTTCTGTGGTCGACCCGTCTGCCCGAGAACTTCAAGAAGTTCTGCGCCAAGACTTCTGTCGCCAGCTCCTCGATCCAGTACGAGAACGACGACCTCATGCGCGTTTACCACGGCGACGACTACGGCATCGCCTGCTGCGTGTCCTCCATGCGCATTGGCAAGGAGATGCAGTTCTTCGGCGCCCGTGCCAACCTGGCTAAGTGCCTGCTGTACGCACTCAACGGCGGTGTTGACGAGGTCTCCAAGAAGCAGGTCGGCCCCAAGTACCGCGCCGTCGAGGGCGATACGCTCGATTACGACGACGTTGTGGCCAAGTACAACGACATGATGAAGTGGCTCGCTGGCGTGTACGTCAACTCGCTGAACATCATTCACTACATGCACGACAAGTATTGCTACGAGCGCATCCAGATGGCTCTGCACGACAAGCACGTGCATCGCTGGTTCGCTACGGGCATCGCTGGCCTTTCCGTCGTGGCTGACTCCCTGTCCGCCATCAAGTACGCCAAGGTCCACCCCGTCCGTGACGAGAACGGCATCATCGTCGACTTCGAGACCGAGGGCGAGTTCCCCAAGTACGGCAACGACGACGACCGCGTCGACCAGATCGCTCACGACGTTGTGCACCAGTTCATGGAGTACATCCGCATGAACGACACCTACCGCAACTCCGTGCCCACGACCTCGGTTCTGACCATTACCTCCAACGTCGTGTACGGTAAGAAGACCGGCTCCACGCCCGACGGCCGCAAGGCTGGCCAGCCGTTCGCCCCGGGTGCTAACCCCATGCACAAGCGCGATAGCCACGGCGCCATCGCTTCGCTGTCTTCGGTTTCCAAGCTCCCGTTCCGCGATGCTCAGGACGGTATCTCTAACACCTTCTCCATCATCCCGAGTGCGCTCGGCAAAGAGGACCAGGTGTTCTTTGGCGATATCGACCTTGATCAGCTGGGCGAGTAACTATTGTTAGTGCTATACTAACAATAACGATTACTGATTAGAGCGCCGGTTTCGGCCGGCGCCTATCAATCGAAGGAGACACATTATGAAGGTTTCTGAAGTTTCCGAGACTCAGGCCGATAACCTGGTCCACATGCTCGATGCTTACGCCGAGAAGGGTGGCCACCACCTGAACATCAACGTCTTCAACCGTGAGACGCTGCTCGACGCTCAGGCCCACCCCGAGAAGTACCCGCAGCTGACCATCCGCGTTTCCGGCTATGCCGTGAACTTCCACACGCTCACCAAGGAGCAGCAGGACGAGGTCATTTCGCGTACCTTCCACGACAAGTTCTAAAGGGGTTTAACTCCCGCAGGATCGCGAGGGTGTAATGGGCTTCTCCCCAGAACGTCCTCGGACATGAAAGTGCCCTGCCGTGCGCTTCGCGCGGCGGGGCACTTTCGTCCTGCGGAATGTTCTGGGGAGAAGCCCATTACGCCCTCGCGGGTGTCCTGTGTAGTCACCCTTTAGGCGGAACTCTCCTTATGGGCTGGACGCGCGGGATACTTTCTTGGCAACTACCGTTTATCGCGTATAGCTACCGTTTGCGGAGTAAGTAACACTCCTCAATAAACCGTGTAGAATCCTAGATAAGCACGGAGTTTTCTAGGGAGACGCTGTCCTTTGTTGTGTGCAAGGGGCGGCGTCTCTTTGGCGCTTAGATGCTGTTGCGCAACAGCGTGGTGGCCTGTGCTTGGTATTGGAAAGCCAACGTCGAGATGGGTCGTGATAAGAATGGGCAAGTACGTAATCGTGGTTGAGTCTGGTTCGGATGTGACGCCGGAGCTCTGCGAGCGCTACGGCATCGTGCGCGTGCCTATGCATGTCACGATTGGTGACGAGACCGTCGAGGACGGCTCGATCGATCCGCTCGAGATTTATTCGCGCTGCAACGAGTTTGGTGTGATGCCCAAGACCAGTGGCTGTTCGCCAGCGGACTTTGCGCATGTGTACGACCGCATCCATGCCGAGCAACCCGACGCGACTATTTTGCATCTTGCATATTCTGAGGCCACGACCTGCTCGCATCAATCATCGAAGATCGCCGCCCAGGGGCGCGACTACGTGTTCTCCATGGACACGCGCTTTGTCTCGGTAGGCCAGTCGCTCGTTGTTGTCGAGACCGCCAAGTATATTGAGGCTCATCCCGATGCCACCGTTGACGAAATTTTCGCCTTCACCAATTCGGTCATGGACCGCGTGCTGTTGGGCTTTGTTCCAACCGATCTCGCCTTTCTTAAGGCCGGCGGTCGCTTGTCCAACGTGGCATTCCTCGGTGCCCATCTGCTCAAGATTAAGCCCTGCATTGAGGTGACGGGTGGTAAGTTCGTGGCGACCAAGAAGTTCCGCGGTTCTATGCTTAAGTGTGCCCGTGCCTTTATCGATCACATGGTAGAGAAGGGCGAGATCGACTACTCGCATATTGGCCTGGCGTATTCGGTGGGTCTTTCCGAGGAGTTGCGCGACGACATGGAAGTCTATGCGCGCGACCTGGGCTTTAAGGACATTACCTGGACTCAGGTCGGCGGCGTCATCTCGAGCCATTGCGGCCCGACCGCCTTCGGCGCGGTGCTCACGCTCAAGGCGTAAGGCCTGGCGTCTATTGATATCTATTGCCTCGGCGGCGGGTGGGTTGTGACAACCTTCCCGCCGCTTTTGTGTGGGGCCAAATAGAACAACCCAATTGACCACTAAACCGTTTCACCATCATGCGTATGGGCTAGAATGGCTCTGGCATTTATGTAACTAAAACCAATGAGAGGCAAGGTAGCGGGAATGGCTGAGATGACGCTCGAGGGTGTGGACGCTCGTCCCGAGGACTCCGCGTTTGCCCTGGGCCGCGTACATTCGATCGAGACGATGGGAACGGTCGACGGACCCGGCATCCGCTTCGTAGTGTTTGTCCAAGGCTGTCCCATGCGCTGCGCGTATTGCCACAATCCCGATACCTGGTCGGTCAACGGCGGCACCATGGTGACCGTCGAACACCTGATGGATGAGTTCCAGAGTAACCACGAGTTCTATCGCAGCGGCGGCATTACGGTTTCGGGCGGCGAGCCGCTCCTACAGCCTGAGTTTTTGGCCGACCTGTTCCGTGCCATGCACAACAACCCCGATGGCCGTGTGCATACCTGCCTGGATAGCTGTGGCTACGCCTTCGACCCTCAGCATCCCGAGAAGTTCGATGCCGTGCTCAACGAGACCGACATGGTGCTGCTCGACATCAAGCATGCCGATCCGGTTGAGCATAAAAAGCTGACCGGTTGTGATCCCGCACGCATCCTGGCGTTTGGCGATGAGCTTGCCCATCGCAAGATTAAGGTCGTTATTCGCCACGTGGTAGTGCCGGGTATCACCGATACGGTGGAGGAATGCGAGAAGCTCGGTCGCCTGATCGCTCCATGGCACAACGTGGTGGGTTTGGAGATGCTGCCGTATCACACGATGGGTGTCGTCAAGTACGAGCAACTGGGCATTCCCTATAAGCTTGAGGGCGTGCCTCAGATGGATACCGCGCGCATGCCCGAGTTGCGCAATGCCGTTATGACCGGCATGAAAAAGCGCCGCACGGAACTCAAAAACGCCATCGGCTAGCGAGCCATATTCGCTCCCCAAAGGCACTCATTGGGGACAGACTTAAATGAGTGCGCGATGGCATTGCTGACGAGCAGGTTTTGGTGCGCAACAAGGCAGGCTGGATTAGCGAGGATGGTTGCTATTCGACATGCGATGCGGGCCTTATCGACATCGATGGCCGTACCTATGTCATGAGCATCATGGCATCGATGCCGTGGAGCGACCGCTCGAGTGAGGTTACGGCCGCGATTGCAAAGGCTCTGTTTGATACGCGAGCTGCACTGGCTTAGCGTGTTCGTTTGGCGAGGTCAAACAAAATGCTGGTACCATACCGTGGTTGAGAATTTCGTATAGGTTTGGGGAATGGTATGGCTACCATCGCGATTATCGGTGCGCTCGAAAAAGAGATCATGCAGATTAAGGAAGAGCTGAGCGACGTTTGCGAGGCACGGGAGGCAGGCTTGACCGTTGTGAGCGGCGAGCTCGACGGCCTGACAGTTGTCGCCACAACGGCGGGCATGGGCACGGTGAACGCCGCCGCTGCAACACAGCACCTCATTAGCAAGTATGCTCCGCAGGCTGTTGTGTTTTCGGGCATTGCGGGCGGTTTGAACCCCAAGCTCCATATCGACGACGTGGTCATTGGCAAACGCCTACGCTATCTGGATACCGATACCGCGCTTATCGCCGAGTCCGCACCGGGGCTCGAGGAGTTTGGCTCGACGTCCGCGCTGGTCGATATTGCCGCCGACGTGCTTGCTGAGCGTGGGTTTGTTGACGCTTCGAAAAATGCAGTCGCTTCGAACGAGGGCACCAAGCAGTTCCTGGTCGGCACGATTGCCACGGGTAACCGCTTTGTGACGGGCGCCACCATGCGCAACGACGCTATCGAGGCGACGCATGCCGATTGTGTCGGCATGGAGGGCGCGGCAATTGCCCATGTCGCAACCAAAAATGGTGTCGATTGCCTGGTGCTGCGCGCTATCAGCGATAATTGTGACGAGGCGTACGATGCAATTTGCGAGCGAGAGTTCGATCTGTTCGAGTACGCGCGTGTCGCAAGTGACATTACGCTCGATATCGTCCGCCGCATTGCCGCTGCGCAATAGCGCGTCTATTTGTAAGAACCTACGACCAAGGAGTGTCCATGGCCGATTCCATTAACTACCAGCTTGCCAAGTTCGTCGCCAGCTATGGCAAGGTTTCGCAGATTCCCGAGTCCACCTGCCCCGAGGTGAGCTTTGTCGGCCGCTCCAACGTGGGCAAGTCGTCGATTATGAACAAGCTATTTGGCCGCAAGAACCTAGTCAAGGTTTCCAGTACGCCGGGCAAGACGAGCAACATCAACTTCTTTGAGGCCGATGACGTGCATTTCGTGGACCTGCCGGGTTACGGTTTCGCCCGTCGCTCCAAGGCCGAGCGCGACCGCTGGGCCGAGCTTATCGGCGACTTTTTCGACTCCGAGCGCAGCTTTAACTTGGTCGTCTCACTGGTGGATATTCGTCACGACCCCAGCAAGCTCGACCACGACATGATCGACTACCTACAGGGCAACGAGTTCAACTTTATCGTTTGCCTCACCAAAGCCGACAAGCTCAGCCGCACCCAGCAGGCCCGCCAGGCAGCAGCCATCAAAAAGCAGCTCAACGTCCCGGCCGAAAACGTAATCATCACAAGCTCCCAGACTGGCACCGGTATCGATGAACTCAAGCGCCGCATCGCCGAGGCCTGCCTCTAGTAAGGGTCCCATCCCAGTAAGGGCCCCCCACCAATAAAAAGCCAAACCATCAGCCCGGCGCCCCTTCAAAGCGTGGGTTCCTATAGACATCGTCGACCACGTTGCTGTAGGGCCGCCCAAGGGTATCCCCTTAAAAACATTCCGCAGCACGAGGCCCGCTTATCCGTAGCTCCGAAGGAGCAGGATAAGCGGGCCTCAAGTGCGAGGACGTTTTTAAGGGGATACCCTTGGGCGGCCCGAAGGGATTAACTAGCGATGTCTACAGGTACTCGATTTGAGCGCCCTCGGTGTCGCACGTCAGAATATGCGTATCACACTTAGGGAACTGCTCGCGCAGCTTAACCTGCAAGAACTTTGCCACGATGGTGTCGTCAGTCACGGCCATGAGGGTCGAGCCGGAGCCACTGATCCAGATGGTCTTGGCGCCGCCGTTAAGGCAGGTGTCGCGCACGGCGTTGTAGTCGGGAATCAGGCGACGGCGATACGGCTCTTGGATGCGGTCGTCATTGGCGGCGGCAATCAGATCCAGGTCGCCGGTCTCCAGGCCGCGCGTCATGCCGGCGATGCGGCCCATTTGCCATACGGCGGTGGAGAGTGGAATCTCCTGCGGCACGACCTTGCGCGCCTCACTCGTGTGTACCTCGTAGGGCGGAATCACGGTAATAAAACGCAGGCGATCGCTCACCTCGTAGCGCAGGCACTGGGGGAGCGAATCGGTCGGCGTAAAGGAACAGACGGCGCCGCCCAGGATAGCGGGGGCGACGTTGTCGGGATGGCCCTCGACCTCGGTGGCGATGCGGACGAGCTCGGCGCGGTCGACGGTGTGGCCCGTCAGCGCGGCGGCTGCCATGATGCCCGCGACGACGCAGGTGGAGCTGGAACCCAGGCCGCGGGCGACGGGTACATCGGTCTGAATGTCGATGGCAACGGGAAAAGCCGGCTCGCCCCATGCGGCCAGCGCATCCACAAAGCTCACGTAGACTAGGTTGTTCTCGTTTTGGAACTCCTCGGGGCAACCCGTGATGGTGAGCTTGTCGGCGCGCTCAAAGGTGAAGTGCGAGTAGAGGCTGACGGCCATGCCGAGGGTGTCGTAGCCAATGCCCAAGTTGGCGCTTGTTGCTGGGACGGTGATCTTGATCATGGGAATCTCCTGGGCGGTCTGCCTGTTTAGTTCGCTGCTCGGGCAGTCCTGGCTCGCTCGGAAAGCACATTAAGTGCTTTCCGGCTCGTGCGGAACTCGCGACGAACTAAACAGGCAGACCCGCATGTCAGCTCGTCATCATCCCGGTGGGTTTCTGATAAAAGAAGGTGCGCCGGCTTTCGCCGGCGCTTAATAAGGGGTTTAGTTGGTAGCCATCTTTTTTGCTGCGGACTCGACGTAGCTGGCCATCTCATCGACGTCGCAGACGTCTTCGAAGCGGACGGGTTTGGACTCGAGTTCGGCGAGCTGGGTCGGGGCGACCGTGTTGGTGGCCTGCTCGAGCACACGCATAGCCTCAAAATCGTCCTCGGGAACGTCGAGCCCCAGGGCGTCGCAGCAGGCGCGCGGGAACTTGTAGGGGTTGGCGGTCGAAAGCAGCACGCGGGCCTTAGCGCCCTCGGCGGGGGCGACCTGCTCAAAGACGTGATAGCCGCAGGCGGTGTGCGGGTCAATCACGTAGCCGTTTGCGTCCCAGCAGCTCTTGATGGCAGCGCGGACCTCGTCCTCGCTGGCCCAACCGCAGCCAAAGACGCTCTGAATCTTTGCCAGCAGGTCGGCGGGAACCTCGTAGCGACCAGTCTGTGCCAGCTGCTCCATAAGGCCGGCAACGAGCTCGCAGTCGCCATCGGACAGGAAGTACAGCATGCGCTCCAGGTTAGAGCTGATGAGGATGTCCATCGACGGCGAGATGGTCGTGAAGAACGGACGGTTGCGGTCGTAGACGCCGGTGGTCAGGAAGTCGGCGAGCACGTTGTTCTTGTCGCTGGCCACGACGAGTTTGGCGACGGGCAGACCCATGCGCTTGGCATAGTAGCCGGCCAGGATGTCGCCAAAGTTGCCGGTCGGTACGCAGAACTCCACGGCGTCGCCGGCCACAATGGCGCCGGCGCGCAGCAGCTGCGCATAGGCGGCAAAGTAGTAGACAACCTGCGGCACCAGGCGGCCGACGTTGATGGAGTTGGCACTCGAAAGCACAGTGCCGGCGGCTTCCAGGCGCTCGGCAAGCTCCTTATCGGCAAAGATGCGCTTGACGGCACTCTGGGCATCGTCGAAGTTGCCGCGGATGCCGCAGACGGCGACGTTATCGCCCTCCTGCGTGGACATCTGCAGATTCTGCACGCGGCTGACCTTGCCTTCGGGATAAAAGACGGTGATGCCCGTGCCCGGGGCGTCGGCAAAGCCGGCGAGTGCTGCCTTGCCCGTGTCGCCCGACGTGGCGGTGACGATCATGATGCGCTCGGCGCCGCCGTCCTTGGCAGAGGTGCGGGCCATCAGGCGGGGGAGCATCTGCAGGGCGACGTCCTTAAAGGCGCTTGTGGGGCCGCCAAAGAGTTCCATCACATAGGTCTGAGGGGCATCGGCGCCCGGTGCGGCGTCGAGTTTGACGAGCGGCGTGACCTCTTCGCTCGCAAACGTGCTGCGGTAAGCCTCGTCGACACACGCCGAAATTTCTTCGGCCGTGTAATCATTCAGTAACATTCCCAACACATCTTGAGCGATTTCAAAGTACGATTTATCTGCAAGCGAGCTGATATCGAGTTGCTGGGTGCCCAGCTCGTCCGAGACAAACAAACCCCCGTCGGGAGCGATGCCGGTACGGATTGCCACCTTACTTGAGCACGATAAAGTGCGTCCTCGTGTACTATGATAAGTTCCCATATAACACTGCTCCTCGGATGCCTTGGTCCCAATCGGTGAAACCATGGTATCAGAGCGCGCAAAACAGGTTTGCAGAGGCTTTTAGAAAGGTAACCTCCACGCCATGATAAAAATTGCCAAGTTTGGCGGCTCGTCGGTCGCCGACGCCGAACACTTCAAGAAGATCAAGGCCATCGTTGATGCCGACCCTGCCCGCCGTTTTGTGGTGGTTTCTGCCTGCGGTCGCCGCTTTAAGGGCGACACCAAGGTGACCGACCTGCTCTACCTGGTTAACGCGCACGTTAAGTACCACGTGTCGTGCGAGGAGCTGCTCGAGGACATTGGCCAGCGCTATTTTGATATCGCTGACGAGCTGGAGCTCACCTATCCCATCCGCGAGGAGTTCGCAGCCTTTGCCGAGCGCGCCCGCTCGGGCGGCTACTCCACCGAGGAGCTCGTGAGCCGTGGCGAGTATTTCACCGCTCGCCTGATGGCCGAGTACCTGGGCCTGCCGTTCCTGGACGCCGCGACGGTTGTGGCGTTCCATCACGACGGTACGCTCAGCATGAACCGTACCTCCGAGCTGGTGCAGGAGTACGGCCAGCAGGGCGGCTTTGTTATGCCCGGTTTCTACGGCGCGACGCGTGAGGGTCAGATCAAGCTGCTCGATCGTGGCGGCGGCGATATCTCGGGCTCGATCCTGGCCAAGTGCCTGGGCGCCGACCTGTATGAGAACTGGACTGACGTCTCGGGTTTCTATTCTGCCGATCCGCGTATTGTTCCCGAGGCCCAGCCCATTGCGCGCGTTACCTACGAGGAGCTACGCGAGCTTTCGTACATGGGCGCAAGCGTCCTGCACGAGGAGGCCGTGTTCCCCGTGCGCGAGGCGGGTATTCCGCTGGTCATCAAGAACACCAATGCGCCGCAGGACCCCGGCACCATCATTAGCGAGACGGCCGACGAGGGTGAGGCGGAGCCTATCATTACCGGCGTGACCGGCAAGCGCGGTTTTGTCGCCATCAACGTTGCCCGCGACCGCACCAAGCCCCGCGTCGGCTTTATGCGCCGTGCGCTTTCGGTCTTCGAGCGCTATGACGTCTCCGTCGAGCACATGCCCACCGGTGTCGACCGCTTTGGCGCCGTGGTGCAGGAGCAGGACGTTCACGATTCGCTGTACTCGCTCGTGGGCGACATTCAGCAGGAGGTCGAGCCGCTCGAGATTGAGGTCGTCGAGGGTCTGGCGCTCATCGCGACCGTCGGCCGTAACCTGCGCGGTCGTGCTGGTATTTCCGGCCACCTGTTTGGCATGCTTGGCCAGGCCGGCGTGAGCGTGCGCATGATTTCGCAGAGCTGTGACGAGATCAACATCATTATCGGTGTCGAGGAGAAGGACTTCGACCTGGCGATTCGGACCATTTACCGCGCCTTCTCCGACGAGAACGGCATTGTGAAGGTCGCGGACCTGGAGGCTCCCGCGCCGGTCGAACCCGCCCTGGCCGCCCTCCACAAGTAGCGGCCATCCCGGTAGATTTTTGGGACATGCCTGAAAATCTACCTTTTGGCGCACGAGTAGATTTTGGGGCATGTCCCAAGAATCTACCGTGGGGCGTTTCGTTTCGGTTTCGTTTCGACGGGGCGGGTTTCATGCCCGTCCCGTTTTTGTATACACTGGGCAAGAACATTCAGCCTGCTCGGCGTGCGGGCAAAAGCCACAACCTTTAAAGGGGGAAGCATGAAACAGTACACGGTTGCTATTTTGGGCGCGACGGGAGCTGTTGGCACCCAGATGCTCGAGTGCCTCAACGAGCAGGAGTTTCCGGTCGGCAAGCTCAAGCTGCTAGCGAGCGCGCGCTCTGCGGGCAAGACCGTCGAGTTCCGCGGCGAGCAGGTTGTGATCGAGGAAGCTTGCCCCGAGGCCTTTGAGGGTTGCGACATCGTACTCGGCGCTGCCGGCGACGATATCGCGAAGGAGCTGCTGCCCGAGGCCGTCAAGCGAGGCGCCGTTGTGGTCGACAACAGCCACGCCTTCCGCATGGATCCCGAGGTGCCGCTGGTCGTGCCCGAGATCAATGCCGACGATATCAAGTGGCATCACGGCCTTGTCGCCAATCCCAACTGCGCGACTATCATCGGCCTGGTTCCCACGTGGCCGCTGCATCAGCTCGCCGGCGTGAAGCGCATGATCGTCTCGACGTATCAGGCGGCTTCGGGTGCCGGCGCTCCCGGTATGGCTGAGCTCGAGGCTCAGCTGGCCGCCCTGGGCCGCGGCGAGGAGATTCCCGAGCCGCGTGCATTTGCCGCCCAGCTGGCGAGTAACCTGATTCCGCAGATTGGCGGCGTCAAGGAGGAGGGCTTTACCTCCGAGGAGATGAAGCTGCAGAACGAGGGTCGCAAGATCATGCACCTGCCCGAGCTGCGCGTGAACTGCACCTGCGTACGCGTGCCCGTGCTGCGCTCGCACTCCGAGAGCATTACGCTCGAGTTTGAGCGCGATATTACGGTTGAGGAGGCCCGTGCTGCGCTGGCTGCCGCTCCCGGCGTCAAGCTGGTTGACGATATGGCTGCCGAGGGTGCACACGACCGCTTCCCCATGCCGATGGATACGTCCGACCAGGACCTGATTTGGGTCGGCCGCGTGCGTCGCGACATCTCGAACCCCGAGGCCGCGCGTGGCATTACCTTCTGGTGCTCCGGCGACCAAATCCGTAAGGGCGCGGCAACCAACGCCGTCCAGATCGCTAAGCTGCTCTGCGAGTAGCGGTTGACCTGTCCGGCGGGGGCCGGGCTTGGTTTTCAGAACGTCCTCGACCATGTGTGGCGCCTTGTCCTGCTCCTTCGGAGCCGCGGACAAGGCGCCACACTGGTCTGCGGAGTGTTCTGAAAACCAAGCCCGGCCCCCGCCTGCGGTGACGTTGCTGCGAGCTGCCCACGATGGGGCCGTTGTTGGTTGGGGCTGCTGGGCTGATGTGGGGGCACGTGGTTGTTGCGGGCCCTGGTCCCGGCGGCGGCCTCGGCGCTTTGCGCCTGCTGCCTTGGGGGGGGCTGCGGAGCGCGGCCGGCAGCTGCGGCGCGTTGCGCCTGCTGCCTGCGGGGACTTTGGGGTCGTGCGGCAGCTGGGGCGCTGTCGCGCCTGCTGCCTTGGGTGACTTTGGGGTCGATTGAGGTTGTCTGCACAATTCGCGGTATTATGTTGCGGAGTTTTGAAAGGAGCCGCTGGTGGTCACGACGACGTTTGCCTCGCCTTTGGGCGAAATCTTGCTTGCCGCTGATGGCCGCGGTCTGACGGGGCTTTGGTTTGAGGGACAGGAGCATTTTGGCTCCACGCTTCTCCGGGAAGACTCCGAACATGTTGAAGGCGCTGACGCGGTTTCCGGTACCGGTGGGATGTCTCCGGTGAGTCCGGTAAATGGTGCGGCCTCTTCGGTGCTTGAGCGTTCCTGGGCTTGGCTGAATGCTTATTTTGCAGGGCAGGAACCTCGGTTTACGCCGCCGTTGCATATGATCGGTACGGCGTTCCAGCGCGAGGTTTGGTTTGAGCTGCTTTCTATCCCACGTGGCGAAGTCGCTACGTATGGCGAGATTGCCCAGCGTATTGCGGCTCGACATCGTGTGCCGGGAAATGAGGCGCCCGTCGTGTCTCCTCGTGCGGTGGGGGCTGCGGTTGCGCGTAATCCCATTTCGATAATCGTGCCGTGCCATCGCGTAGTTGCCGCCGATGGTTCGCTCAACGGATATGCCGGCGGGCTTGACCGCAAGGAGTGGCTGCTTCGGCTTGAGGGCGCGTACGAGGAGTAACGCTCGAGCACTTTGCATAACTAGGACGCCGTGAAAGGACGAGTCACTGTCCCTTCGCGCCCGGCATGCGTCAAAGCGCTCGACACGTGCGCCTTAAGTTTGGCTAAGCCACATCCTGCGTATTTAAAAACGCGCAGGTTGAGCAGCTAAGGCTGCGCTAAGGCGGTTGACGGTACGCTATCATCGGCAGTATCGAAACCTGTAGAGCCATGCGCCAAAGGAGCAACTATGAAGCTGATGCTTGCCGAGGACGAACCTGGTCTCTCCCGCGCCCTCACCGCGATTCTTCAACATAGCGACTACGAGGTTGACACCGCCCTCGACGGCTTGACGGCGCTCGAGAATCTACTCACCAACGATTACGACGCCGCAATCCTGGACATCATGATGCCCGGCATGGACGGCATCGAGGTGCTCAAGCGTACACGCGCCGCCGGAAAGCGACTGCCCATCATCATGCTCACGGCAAAAAGCGAGGTGTCCGATAAGGTCGAGGGCCTGGATGCCGGTGCCAACGATTACCTGACCAAGCCGTTTGCCGCCAAGGAACTGCTTGCGCGTATTCGTGCCATGACGCGTGCCGCGACGGCAATTGACGCCACGACGCTCAGCGTGGGTAACGTGCGCCTCGACACGGCGGCTTGCACGCTTGTGGGACCCTTGGGCGAGGAGCACCTGGCCAATCGCGAGTTTCAGCTTATGGAACTCTTTATGCGCAACGCCGGCACGCGCATGCCCACTGAACGTCTGATGCTCGAGGTTTGGGGTGAGGACGCGCCCGAAGGCGCCAACGTGGTGTGGGTCTATATCTCGTACCTGCGCAAAAAGCTGACGGCGCTTGGTGCCAACGTTGCCATTCGCGCGTCGCGTAACCAGGGCTATTCGCTCGAGGTTGTCGAGGAAGGCGAATAAGCGTGAGCGCGAGCGCGTGGTGCAAGCGCATGACGGAGTGGTTTCACGCCGCCTCGAGTAGTAAGGGGCGGGCTAATTCTGTTGACGTATTGGGCCGCCGTCTGCGTCGCAAGTTTATCCTCGTTGCCATGGGCGCCGTGACCGTGGTGCTCACGCTCATCATCGCCGGCATCAACATCGTCAATTATTCGCATGTCTGCAAGATGGCCGACGCTCGCCTGGACTATATTCTGGCGGGCAAGGACGGTATCGATTGGGGGGACGAGCCTAAAGCCGAGCCCGCTAATGGCAAGGATGCCGGCGATAGCCAAGCGGGCGTTCGCATCAGACACTTCGAAGGCATGACGGCGGAGTCTCCCTTCGACACGCGCTACTTTACGGTGACGATTGACGCCGGACAGGTTGCCGATGTCAATACGGCCCGCATTGCCGCGGTTGGTGCCAAGCGCGCCGCCAGTATTGCCGCAAGGCTGCATGCCAAGGGCTGGACCTCGGGCTTCTCTGGCAATTATCGTTATACGACCGACGTCCAGGACGACGAGATCACCTATGTGTTCGTGGACTGCTCGCGCGAGCTTGCAAGCTTTCATTCGTTTTTGAGCGCGAGCGTGGCGATCAGTTACATTGGCTGGCTGGCGGTGCTGGCAATTGTGGCGGGTGCCTCGGGCGCGGTGATTCGACCGATGGTCGAGAGCTACAGCAAGCAAAAGCGCTTTATTACCGATGCGAGCCACGAGATCAAGACGCCGCTGGCTGTAATTGACGCCGCCAATGAGGTACAAGAGATCGAGAGCGGCGAAAGTGAGTGGACGCAGAGCATTCACGAGCAGGTTGCGCGGCTGACGGCGCTCACGGAACGTCTAGTGTTTTTGGCACGTATGGACGAGGGCTCGGCGGGCTTTACCATGACATCGATCGATCTTTCGGAGGCCGTGGACAAGGCTGCGGCGCCGTTTGAATCGGTGGCGGTTTCGCGCGGCAAGCGTCTGTCGACGTCGATTGCGTGCGGCGTGCGGGCCCATGCCGATGCTGCGGCGGTGGCGCAGGTGGTTGAGCTGCTTCTGGACAACGCCACGCGCTATGCGAGCGAGGGCAGCGTGATTGAGCTGAGCCTGCGTGCCGTTTCGCGCGTTCAGGGTAAGGGCGCCACCGAGCTTGTCGTATCGAACGCCGTGGACGAGCTGCCCGAAGGCGACCTAGATCGATTGTTCGACCGCTTCTATCGTGCGGACGTGTCGCGCAGCTCCAAGACGGGCGGCTCGGGCGTGGGCCTATCCGTGGTGCGTGCCATCGCCGAAGCCCATGGCGGGAGCGCTTCTGTCTGCGGCCACGGTAACCAGATCACCTTCACCGTCCGCCTCTAAGACCTGCCAAAAAGGGACAGGTTTATTTTGGCAGGTTTTATCTGTGCAGACGGCAGCGGAGGCTGGCGGTGATCGGCGCCATGAACGCCACCGACCCAAATAAACGCACCTCTAACTGCTAAAATATGGACATCGTTGTTCGGCTCCCGAAGGAAAGGAGACGGTCATGCAGTACGAGATCGGCGGAGGGGCTTTCCCGGTTGTTACGTGCAACCTTAGCGACGGCGAATCCATGATCACCGAAAGCGGTGCCATGGTCTGGATGACCCCCAACATGGAGATGTCCACCTCGGGCGGTGGTATAGGCAAGATGTTCTCTAAGGCTTTTTCGGGTGAGGCGTTGTTCCAAAACATTTGGACCGCGCACGGCGATGGCATGATTGCGTTTGGCTCTTGCTTCCCCGGCCGCATTATACCGATCGAGATTGGCCCTGGTAAGAGCTGGATTTTGCAGAAGCGTTCGTTCCTTGCCGCGGAAAGTGGTGTTGAGCTGAGCATCCACTTTAACAAGAAGGCAAAGACCGGCGTCTTTGGCGGCGAGGGTTTTATCATGCAAAAGCTCACGGGCTCGGGTATTGCCTTTGCCGAGATCGACGGCGACCTAGTTGAGTACGAGCTTGCTGCTGGCCAGCAAATGATTGTAGATACCGGCAACGTGGCCGGCTTTGAGGAGACGGTGAGCATCGACGCGCAGATGGTCAAGGGCGTCAAAAACATCATGTTTGGCGGTGAAGGTGTGTTCAACACTGTGCTCACCGGTCCGGGGCGCATCTGGCTGCAGACAATGCCCATTTCCAATCTTGCGGCAGCAGTGGCTTCGATGACCAACAACAATAACTAATCGTGTATAGGATGACGCGCGCGGCGGGCCCGGCCTGTCGTGCGCGTTTTTTGGTGGCAAACGCCCTGTTTATCGGGTGCGGCTGTGCTCCTGCAGCGCATAGATCGACTTATCCATGTTGAACAGGTAGGCCACGACGCAGACAATAAAGAACGTCGGCAGACTGCTAAAGCCAAAGACCTCGCAGCCAATAAAGATGGGCGCGAGCAGCGTATTGGTGGCGCTGCCAAAGACGGCGGCGTATCCCAGCGCGGCGCAGAGCTCGACGGGCATGCCGAGAATCCCGGCGAGTACGACACCCAGGCTGGCTCCGATGGAGAACAGCGGCGTCACCTCGCCACCCTGATATCCTGCGGCAAGCGTGGCGATGGTGAGTACGAATTTGAGCGCCCAGTCCCAAGGCATGATCGACGCCTCACCGTTGTCACCCAGTGCCGCGGATATCAGGTTGGTGCCAAGGCCGCAGTATCGCCCCTGCCACAGCGCGAACAGAATCGCCGACAGCGCAAGGCCCATAACGGCAACGCGTATGTAAGGGCTGGGGAGCAGCCGCGCTGCAAGGGTCTTGGCATGGGCAAGGCACCAGGCAAAAGCTCCACCTACCATACCAAACGCGATACCCAACAACGCCAGTCGTCCAAGACCGGGGAGGTCGAGCGCATACGAGGCGGTAACGGCGACCTCAAACTTCTCGAGCCCCAGAGCGCCGGAGGTCATGCTTGCGGCGAGCGAGGCTGTAAGCGCGGAAAACAGCGCGCGGTATTCCATGCGTCCTGCGACCAGTACTTCGATCGCAAAGACCGTGGCGGCGAGGGGCGTTCGGAAGAGTCCGGCAAAGCCGGCGGCCATGCCGATAAGCAAAAACGTGTTGCCGGGTTCTCGGAAAGGTAGACGTCGGCCGATCCAATGCGAGACGGTTGCGCCGATCTGCACGGCTACGCCTTCGCGTCCCGCGCTGCCGCCAAAGAGATGCGTGGCCCACGTGCTCAGCATAATGAGCGGCACCAGACGCGGGGAGATGGCGTCCTCGCGTCCGTGACCTACGTCGAATACTAAGCTCATGCCCCGATCGGTGCCTTTGCCCCAGGTGAGGTAGGCAAATACGATGGCCAAGCCCATGAGGGCGAGGAAGGGAAGGAGCAGTACGATGTGCTCGTCACGGAAGGCGCCGATTGCCAGGAGCACACGACCAAAAAGGGCACAGATGGCGCCAACGATAACGCCGATAGGGATTCCGACGGCGCCCATGAGCACGAGACCGCTATAGGTGTTGACCAGGCGTTTGATTCTGCTCGAAGCGCTGCTTTCTGACATTTTGCTTTTCGACACTTGCTCTCTTGATAGAAAAAGAGCTGGAGTTGCGCATCGTTGAGAGGCTTTCCAGCTTTAGCAAAACAAACTTATAAGATGCGACGGGCCGCGTCAAGATAATTACCGGACGGCCTAGGAGGCGGCTGGTTGGCCGGCTTAAAACCTAGCGCGTGAAATGACGCCCCACGCTATTCAGCGCGCTTGATAGGATGACGAACCACGGTCTTAAGTTTCTCCGGTGCGCATTTGCGTGGATCGGAGAGATAGATTTCGTGATGTAAACGGGTGTCTGAGAAGTCGGGAACATAGCCCAGCTCGGTCGTGTATTCATGCATAGCGTCTACGGTCGCCGGTTCGTTGTCGTAGGGCCCGGTGTGCATGCATTGAACGCAGAGACCCTCGTCAACTTTAAGCAGTTCGACGGCGGAAAAGTCCAGTTTCTTTTTGGTCGTGGCTTCCGCGACTGCCCAGTCAAAGTCATCTCGGGTGACGAAATCGGGCAGGCGGATGCACGAGATAAAGTTGAAATTGTCCTTGCGTACATAATCGATGCCGCCGCTCGGGGACTCTTGCCACCAGAAACCCTCGAGCGGCGGTACCACAAAGTCGAAATAGCCCTCGATACTCCTTGAGCCTTTCTTCGACATCTTGACGGTATAGGCGATGCCGTAAAGTGGCGGCAGGGCGTTTTGATACTCGCCACCTTCGGTATTTGGGTCGCCCTTTCCGCGAACGGCAACGTAGCTCATAGGCGGGACTGTTACGATGCTCGGCTTGCTTGCAGGTTTGTAGAGCTCCTTGCATTCCTTCTTAAAGTCGAACGCCATGTTGGCCGCCTTTCTGCGTATTGGCCTGCTTAGATAGTTGAATCATATCATAGAAACGAACAGCTGTTCGAATGATTTGGCTGACAGATTGAGATGCGTGCGTTGTGTTTGGCGGTCGGCCTGACCCCGTTGATGATTTCTCGGCCTCCCCGGCGCCCTATCTATAGCTGCCGTTTCCCCATATAAAACCTGCCAAAATAAACCTGTCCCTTTTTGGTAGGTGGGAAATGGGTAATACTAAAGAGTTATCCGACCAGATGGGAATTAATCGATGGCCTATATCGAATTCAAAGACGTCATCAAGGCATACGGCGAGGGCGATGCCCGCATCCACGCGCTCGACGGCGCGAGCTTTACGGTCGAGCGCGGCGAGCTCGCCATCATTTTGGGTGCTTCGGGTGCCGGCAAGACCACGGCCCTCAACATTCTGGGCGGCATGGACACGGCAACTTCTGGCACCGTGACGGTGGACGGGCGTGACGTGAGCTCTGCCAACGAGGCTCAGCTTGTGGAATACCGTCGCGCCGATGTTGGCTTTGTCTTTCAGTTCTACAATCTGGTCCCTAACCTGACGGCGCTTGAGAACGTCGAACTCGCGGCGCAGATCTGCCCCGATTCGCTCGATGCCGAGCAAACGCTTCGCCAGGTTGGCCTGGGCGACCGCCTCGCTAACTTTCCGGCGCAGCTTTCGGGCGGCGAGCAGCAGCGCGTATCCATCGCCCGCGCGCTGGCTAAGAACCCCAAGCTGCTTTTGTGCGACGAGCCTACGGGTGCACTCGACTACAAAACCGGCAAGCAGATCTTGCAGCTGCTACAGGACACTTGCCGCAAGCAAGGCATTACGGTCATCATCATCACCCACAACTCTGCGCTGACGCCCATGGCCGATCGCCTGATCCGCTTTAAGAGCGGCCGCGTGGAGAGCGAGACGATCCAGCAAAATCCTGTGCCTATCGAGACGATCGAGTGGTAGCGCCCATGAATCAGGACCGCCAAAACAGTCAACGCCGCGACGCGCAGAACACGGAGCGCGAGCAGGATTTTACGACCTACCGTACCGCCCAAAGCTCAAACGATATGGTGCCGACGGTTTTTCGCCGTGGCATCTACCGCACGATTCGCGGCAGCCTCAAACGCTTCTTGTCTATCGTTGTGATCACCGCGCTTGGCGTGAGCGTGATGTGCGGCCTTAAGGCGGGCTGCGAGGACCTGTGTGATTCGGTCGACGCCTATTTTGACCAGCAGAATGTCTATGACATCAACGTGCAGTCGACCTATGGTCTGACCGGTGACGATATTGCCGCGATCCAAGAGGTCGATGGCGTCGAGACGGCCGAGGGCATCTATACCGAGACCGCCTATACCGCCGTGGGTACGACGCGCGAGCGTGTCGTCGTACAGAGCCTCTCCAAAGAGAATATTGACCAACCGGTGCTAGTGCGCGGCGAGCTGCCCGAGACTTCGGGCGAAGTGGCAGTGACCTCACGTTTTTTGAAGGCTTCGGGCAAGAAAATCGGCGATACGGTGAGCTTTGCCGCCAACGATGCGAGCTCGTCGAACCAAAGCGCCAAGGACCAGTTTGCCGATGGGGACTACACCATCACGGCCGAGGTTCTCGATCCTACCGACGTGAGCTCCGACTCGACAGTCAACGCCTTTCGCGCTGCTTCGACTGCGGACTACAAGTTCTACGTGAGCGAGGATGCCGCGACATCTTCTTCCTACTCCGCTGTCCACGTGGTCGTCGAGGGAGCCAAGAGCCTCAACTCCTATTCGGATGCCTACTCGGCAAAGATCAATGAGGTCAAGGGCAATATCGAGAAGATCCGCGAGGAGCGTGAGAAGGCGCGCGCCCAGGAGCTGACGGTCGACACACCGGCGAGCTTGGACGCAGCTGAGCGTCAGGCGAATATGGTCTTTGGGATCGAGCAGGACAACATCAATCGCATGGCCGAGGGCAGCGACGAGCGTGCGCAGGCGCAAGCCGACCTGGACCAGCGCCGTGCCGCCGCCGACCAGCAGTTTGCCGATGCCCGCGCCGAGCTCTCTGACCTGGGCGAATGCACCTGGTACATCCAGGACCGCGGCAATATCGCAAGCTACTCGAGCGTCGAGAGCGATAGTTCTTCGATCGAGGCCATCGCCACGGTGTTCCCGTTCATCTTCTTTATCGTCGCCGTGCTTATCAGTCTCACCACCGCCACCCGCATGGTCGAGGAGGAGCGCACGCTTATTGGCCTGTACAAGGCGCTCGGCTATTCACGCGGGCGCATCCTGTCCAAATATGTGGACTACTCGCTGTGGGCGTGTCTGATCGGTGGCGTGCTCGGCAATATCATCGGATTTGTGGGTCTGCCGCTGTTCTTGTTTACGGTGTTCGACGACATGTACTCGCTGCCCCAGATGCTGCTTTCGTACGACATCGTGTCCTCGATCGTTTCGGTGGCGCTGTTTGCCGTGGGCGTGGTGGGAGCCACGATTATCGCCTGCCGCCACGAGATGGCCGAGACCCCTGCCTCGCTCATGCGCCCCAAGGCTCCGCGCGCCGGCTCGCGCATTCTGCTCGAGCGCATTGGCTTTATCTGGCACCGCATGGGCTTTTTGAACAAGGTCGCTGCACGCAACCTGTTCCGCTACAAAAAGCGCGCCTTTATGACCATCTTCGGTATCGCTGGCTGCACGGCGCTCGTGATCTGCGGTATGGGCATCCGCGATACGTCGGTGGCGCTTTCGCCCAAGCAGTACGGGCATATCACGCGCTACGACCTGCTGGCGGTCGCCAATCCCGACGATTTTTCGCAGACGTGCGCGGCGCTCGACGAGCGAAGCGCAGCCAAGGATTCCGACGTGACCGTGACTTCGACGCTGCCGATTATGACCGACAACGTCACCTTTACATTTGGCGGCAAGAGCGAGACCGTGCAACTGATCGTGGTGCCCGATGACCGCGCGAACGACCTGGACGACTACGTGTGTCTCGAGGACGAGTCCAAAGAACTGCTCGCCCTGCGTGGCGGAGATGTGTATTTGAGCAAGAGCTCTCAGCTGGTGCTGGGGATCAAGCCGGGCGATACGGCACACGTCCAGGATTCGTCGCTCAATGTTGCCAAGGTCAAGGTCAGCGACATTTCGCTCAACTATCTGGGCAACACGCTTTACATGACGCAGAGCACCTATGAGCGCGCATTCGGTCGAAGCGCGCGCCTCAACGGCATCCTTGCGCTGCTTAAGGGTTCGTCGGCCGATCAGATTGCGTTTACCAACCGTCTTAAGAGCGATGGTTGGATTACGCTGTCGAGTACCGCCGAGCATTGGGAAAACTATGAGGCAAACTTTACGATTATCAATTCGGTCGTGGTGCTTGTGACCTTTATGGCGGCGTGCCTGTCGTTTGTGGTGGTATTCACGTTGTCTAACACCAACATCTCGGAGCGCGAACGCGAGCTGGCGACTATCAAGGTGCTGGGCTTCCGTCGTGGTGAGGTACACCACTACGTTAACAAGGAGACGCTGATCCTCACGGCGATTGGCGCCGCGCTGGGCGTGCCGCTGGGTGGCCTGCTTGCCGAGAGCTTTACGTACATCCTGCAGATGCCGTCGCTGTACTTTGACGTCGAAGTCGAGCCGCTGAGCTACGCGCTTGCCGTGGTGCTTTCCTTTGGCTTTACGATCATCGTCAACCTCGCCACCAACCGAACGCTCAACAAGATCGACATGGTCGGCGCCCTCAAGAGCGCCGAGTAACCTGCCAAAAAGGGACAGGTTTATTTTGGCAGGTTTTATCTGGGCGAACGCCGGACAACCATTAGGTGGCCCGGCGTTCGCCCCGTTTTGCTGGGGATGTCTGTCGTTCAGTGCTCTTACTGGCCAATCCAGTGTTGCGCATAGCTCTTAATGTCCTCGGTAAAACCGTCAAGGTCGTCAAGGGTGATCACGCTGTCGATAAGCAAATTGGCTATCTCGCGGTGCATTGTGCTGCGGCGAATGTCGTTTGCAATTACGCCTGAGGACAGCTTGTCTCTATTGAGGCGCTCTTCTAGTGTCCAAAAACTACTGGACGCTTCGCTGTCGCCGTTCAGCATCTCAACGTACTGGGCGATGAGCTTTTCCATATAACGTTCTTGCCATTGAGGAAGCATTTTCTTAAATAGCTTCCAGTCGCTTTCGGCTACGTCGCGCATATGTCCTCCACTCGTCAAACGGGCTTTCCATTTGCCTTTCATTCTATTTGGTTTTCGCTCACAGGCGTGGATGAGAGGCTCTCTTTAGCCTTCGAGATTGGGCTTGTATGGGTCGTATGCCACAAAATGGGCCTATCTACTACGTTTGCTACCACACCCTCGACCGTGACAAAGATTATGAAATTAAAACCGCAGGTAGAGGGCTTGCCAATTTTCGGAAAAGGCGGGTATGGTCGGCCCTCTCGAGTTAAACGTAGTAAATAGGCCCTTTTCTTGGCGCGCGGTCAGCTCAATGCTAATCTCCGTGCCGGAACTGACCCAGTTGTTTGTAAGTTGCGGTGATATACGGACTGTTTGGCGCTTTGGAGCTTCAAAACAGTCCCTATCTCACCGCAACTTGGAAGGGGCAGGCGGTGTCGGATGAGTGGCGCTGGCTGGTTGGGGTGGTTTAGGCCTGTTTGCGGCACTTCCATTGTTTACGGCACCAACGCATGAGTGCTTTTACGACCGGGATGGTGATGAGTATTACCCAGGCGGGATGGGGTTGCCCCAGGCAGAGCCACATGTAGAGGAACCATGTCTCGGCACTGACTGAATAGACGACATCGATCAGCTTAGATAAGCGGCGTTGATCGATAAAGTCGCCAAGCGCGTAATAGACGGGAATCAAAAAGACGAGGAAGAGGCCCGTAGCCCATGTGCTGTAGACAATGCCGAGCACCAGATAGGCGAGAGCGACAAGTGCGGGGAAGGGGAATTTGTTCCATGCACGTCCGACCTTGGTGTGGAAATGCTTGCCATGATGGTCGAGCTTGTCGTGCGCCTCCTTCCAGCTGGAAAACGTCTCGCCGTCGATGGTGACGGTGCCATCGTCATTGGTATGCACGCTATGTCCATCGTCCTCAAGCGTATCGATATACAATCCGTCTGGCCCCACATGGACCTCTTCACCCTTGCGCTCGTTAGCCACATGGATGCCATTCCAACCAACATGGACCTCTTCGCCTTTGTTGGGATCAATAACGTGGATGCCGCGCGCGAGGGAAATATCGACAAGTGGCTTATCGCTGCAATCAGCGTGCTCAGCAGAAGCCTCAGCCTCATCTGAAGCTTTGGTGCCGGCGTTGCTATTCCGTGCCTCATCATCAGTCTGCGAGTCATCAGTGCTATCCACCGCCTCCCCATACAGCAGCTCATCCAACGACACGTCATACAGCGCGGCGAGCGCAATGAGGTTATCGGTATCGGGTGAGGACTCGCTGCGCTCCCATTTACTAACAGCCTGGCGGCTTACGCCCAGCTGGGCAGCAAGCGCCTCCTGAGAAAGGCCGGCAGCTTTACGGCGATCGACGAGGCGCTGCGCCATCGCAAGATCCATGGTGGTTCCTTTCGTTTGATGGTCGAATCGAATGAGCCGAGTATGCCGAGAACAACCGGTAGCGACCACCATTTCTAGTTAGAATCTGCCCCAACCCTACCGCAACTACCGGTAGCAACCCCTAACGACCAGCCATTTCAGGACAAATGTCAGTGCTACTCTCAGCTAAGAGCCTGCAACATCCCAAAATCTCAGCCCACGCACCCGCAGCAAGAAGACGAATAGCCTCGGCCTCCCTAGTTACCGCAGGAGGCCTCAGGGCTTACATCCCAAATCTTTCCGCAGGACGGAAGGACCCCGCCGCGCGAAGCGCACGGCGGGGTCCTGACATGTCCGAGGACGATTTGGGATGTAAGCCCTGGGGTCTCCGATGAGAGCAGTTTCGGCCGAGGCTATTCGTCGCCGAAGCTGATGCCCAGCGCCTTGGCCTCGCGCACCAGATCGCTCTGGGGATCGACGTACTTGAGCTTGCCGGCGACATCCTCGAGCGGCATATGGCACATCTTGCCGTCGCGCAGGGCAATCATGTAGCCAAACTCGCCGCGCAGGCAGCCGAGCGCTGCCTCGACACCGCACTGGGTCGCAAAGATGCGGTCCTGGGCGTCGGGCTGACCGCCGCGCTGCGTGTGGCCGGGGATGGCGACGCGGGTCTCGCGACCGGTCTTGGCCTCGATCTCCTTGGCGATGTCGTAGACGATCGACGGGCTCGTGCGCTCGGCGAGCTTCTTCTTGTACTCCTTCTTGGACAGCGCCGCGTCCTCCTTGGAGATGGCGCCCTCGGCGACGGCCACGATGGTAAAGCGGCTGCCGGTCTCCATGCGATGTTCGATGGTCTTGATGACGTTATCCATGTCGTAGGGGATCTCGGGAATCAAGATGACATCCGCGCCGCCCGCGACGCCGGCATACAGCGGGATCCAGCCAACCTTGTGGCCCATGATCTCGATGACAAACACGCGGCCGTGGCTCGAGGCGGTGGTGTGGATGTCGTCGATGCACTTGGTGGCGACGTCGATGGCGCTCGTAAAGCCAAACGTCAACTCGGTGCCCCAGGTGTCGTTATCGATGGTCTTGGGCAGGGCGATAACGTTGAGGCCCTCTTCGCGCAGGCGGTTGGCGGTCTTGGTGGAGCCGTTGCCGCCCAGCATAAACAGGCAGTCGAGCTGCAGCTTATGATAGGTGTGGACCATTGCGGGCACCTTCTCGACGCCGTCGGCCTCGGGGATGTCGAGGCGCTTGAACGGCGTGCGGCTCGTGCCCAGGATGGTGCCGCCACGGGTGAGGATGCCGCTAAAATCGGCGGGCGTCATGACACGGAACCTGCTGTAGATAAGGCCCTGGTAGCCGTCCTCAAAACCATAGATCTCGATAGGCTCTTCGCTATTGGTTATAAGCGTTTTGACGATGCCGCGCATGGTGGCGTTGAGCGCTTGGCAGTCGCCGCCACTGGTAAGAAGACCGATCCTGAGCATGATGAATCCTTCCGGGCAAGTTATAACATGCGCATAAGTTTACCCCCGCACACTGTTGATACAGGGGTAAAACGTGTTAGCTCAAGCGTATAGAAATGTAAGCAACGTCAGGCGAGCGTAAGGTCGACGGGCCTGGCTCCTTACGGCGTGAAGGCGTCGACGTCGCCCCAGTGGCGGCGCAGCGTGACGGCGGCAGCGGGCTCGGTGTTGTCAAAGACGACCGACCACTGCGTGTTGCTGGTGATGTCTTCCGGATTGGGCTCTTGCGCCGCAGCGCGTAGGGCCTTCCAAGCGACTGCCTCGTCTTGGGCGCCGGCACGGGCGTCAAGGACACCGGCGATTGCGACGGCGCGTTCCTTGCCATGGCCCAGCTCGCCATTCTTTTGGTTGGGGAGCACCTCGTCACCATAGCAGGCGTAGAAGTTCGTGACCTGGCGTACGGGCGTCGCCTTGCATGCACGGTTGGGATCGCGCGGATCCCACTCCACCACCCGCGCGTCACCGGCGGCGTCGTTGATAAAGAAGTGGTAGTCGCGTCCGGCCATGGCGTGCATGTCGTAGGCAGAAAGCAGGTTGACGGCCTCTTGCGTGGTGGCGGCACGGTCGAGCACCAGACGGATGGCGAGCGAGGTATTGATGACGGGGCGTTGCGTGTCCTGGTCACAGGGTTTGGAATCCAGGGTGAGCACGGCAATGGACACGCCACATTCGTTAACACCGTCGAGCTGGGCAAACGGGCCCATCAACGCCGCAGCGCGTCCGCCGACGGAGTCAAGCGGAGTGTTATCGTCCAGGTTGTTAAGGGCCGCAACGCCGATGGAGGCATAGCCGCCGCGCGGGTGATTACGCACCAGCAGCGCCGAGGTGTCGTCCTTAAAGTCGTAATTGCGACCGGTGCGCACGCGGCCTTCGGCATCTACGGCGACAAAAGCGCTGCAGGCAAACTGGGGCGCCTGGACATGTGCCGGCACACCGGGCAGCACCTGCGCCACCACGGCATCGATGTAGGCCTGGTCGTCGCGCACACCAGCGGCGATGATGCGATCAAGATCGTAGTCGTAGGCGATGTCGATTGCGTACAGGTCATAGCCATCCGCGTAGCCGGTCAAGCGTTTGAGTGACGCGGCGGACTTGATTTGTTTGTGATAAACGATGCCGGTGGCAGCGGCAAGGCCGACGGCGACTCCCGCGACACCGCAGGCGATGGCAATGTTACGTGGCTTCATGACGGCTCCTTTCGTCCTGTTAGCGTAATTGTCGCAAAAGGAGTGCGGGCATGATGGCTCAACTTGGCGAGCGGCGCGGGATTAAACATGGAATGAAAGGCACGGCACTGGCGCGGCGGGGTATGCTGGAGGGAACCATCAACCCAGTGAAAGGGGAGAGCATGACGGATCAGGAAACGCCCGAGCGCGCGCATGTGACGGCCGATGATATCGAGGCCGCTAACGACCTTATCGACTTTATCGAGGCGTGCCCCAGCATGTTCCATACGGCGGCGACCATTATGGCCGAGCTCGACGAGGCAGGCTTTACCTACCTGCCCGAGAACGCGGCGTGGGATATCGAGCCGGGCGGGCGTTATTACACGCAGCGCAATACCTCGAGCGTTGTTGCCTTTAAGGTGGGCGAGGACCTGGCTGCTACGTGGGGCGAGGACGGCGTTGCCGGCGACTATCATTTTCAGCTCACGGCGTCGCACAGCGATTCGCCGACGTTTAAGGTCAAGGCCGTGCCTGAGCTTGACGGCGCGGGCGAGACGCTGCGCCTGAACACCGAGGCCTACGGCGGCATGATCGACTACACCTGGTTCGATCGCCCGCTGGCGCTGGCTGGACGCGTGTTGGTACGCGAAGGCGACCGTATTGAGAGCCGCCTGCTTTCCACCGAGCGCGAGGTCGCTATTATCCCGAGCCTTGCCATCCATATGAATCGTGGCGTTAATGAGGGCTTTGCGCCCAACCGCGCCGTCGACCTGTGCCCGCTCATCAGCGCCGGTGACCTTAAGCAGGGAGATTTTGACGCCCTGATCGCCGACGAACTGGACGTTGAGCCCGAGCAAATTTTGGGCCGCGATCTGTTCCTGGTCAATCGTCAGGATGCGCGCATTTGGGGCTGGGCCGATGAGTTTATCTCGACGCCCAAGCTCGACGACCTGGCATGCGCCTACACCTCGCTGCAGGCATTTTTGGGTGCCGAGAATGCGCACGACGTTTCGGTTTTCTGCTGCTTTGATAACGAGGAGGTTGGCTCCGAGACCAAGCAGGGCGCCATGTCGACGTTCTTGGCCGACGCGCTGCGCCGCATTAACGGATCGTTGGGCTTTGACGACGAGTCGTACCATCGCGCCCTTGCCGCCTCGATGCTTGTAAGCTGCGACAATGCGCATGCCGTGCACCCCAACCACGCCGAGAAGTGCGATGCTCGCAATCAGGTGGTGCTCAACGGCGGCATCGTCATCAAGGAGGCGGCCAACCAGCACTACTGCACCGATGCTTTTAGCCGCGCGGTGTTCCAGGCTATCTGCGATGACGCCGACGTGCCCACGCAGGCCTTCGCCAACAAGAGCGATATGGCCGGCGGCTCCACGCTCGGCAATCTGTCGAACTTGCAGGTGAGTATGCACGCCGTGGACGTGGGCCTGCCGCAGCTGGCCATGCACTCAAGCTACGAGACCGGCGGCGTGCGCGACGTAATGTACGCCATCCGCGCCCTCACCGCCTTCTACGAGCGAAACCTAACCATCAACGGCGCCGAAAGTGTGGAGCTCTAAAACCTGCCAAAAAGGGACAGGTTCATTTTGGCAAGTTTTATCTGGGCGAATGCAAAGGGTGAAACCGAACTGGATTGGTGATGCGTAGCCGCCGAGGTGCAATGTGCCTCGGCGGCTTTTTGTGTACAGAGTACGGCTAATGCTTATAAATGCTATACATGCTTTACGTATCTACCATAGAGCTTTATGATATTTTGAAGTATTAGGGAGGGCTCATGACCACAACAGCCGCTCAGATCAACGTACGTCTCGATGCCGATCTTAAAAGGAGTGGGGACGCCGCTCTCTCCAAGGCCGGTATGACGCCGAGCCAAGCGGTGCGAGCGCTCTGGCAGCTCGCAGCGTCGCTGGCCGATCGCCCCGGTGCGCTCGAGGATATCCTGCTGCCCAGTCGTGCCCGGGCGGAACAGCGCGAGCGCGAAAAGGCCGCCAAACGTAAGCTCGAGCTCATGGATCAGGGGTCGAAGCTGTTCGCTGCCGCTTGCTGTGAGTCGGGAATCGATATGGTCAAGGCTCAGCCATCGGACGACGAAGAGCTCAAACGGAATGCCTATGCGGATCGCTATGGCGAGGAGATGAGCTGGCTCTATGAGTGAGACTCCAAAGCGCATCTTGGTTGACGCCAACGTGTGGCTCGATTACTTCATTCCCTCACGACGTGGTCGTTCGGTGGCGATTGAGTTTTTACGCGATGCATGCACGGCACAGGTTGATTTGCTGTACGCGGCGACATCGTCCAAAGACCTGTTCTATTTGATTTCAAGTGAACATAAGGCATGGTATCGGCGAGAGCACGGTTCGCTTTCCCAGTATGCCGCTACGGTAGCGACTTCGCTTGCATGGGATTGTCTTAGCGTGCTGTCGCAGCTTGCCACGCCAGTGCCCTGTGACCTGAGCGACATCTGGATGGCGAGCAGACAGCGTGAGCTCCATAGCGATTACGAAGACGATTTAATCATTGCGGCAGCGATACGCGCTCAAGCAGATTTACTGGTCACCAACGATGTCAAGCTCTGTTCGCATGCTCCCGTCGCAGCAATGAGTGTAGAAGACGCAAAGAATTACTTAGCAACGCTCTAGCAATTTGAAGATCCCGCAGGTCGAACAAAAGTCAGCGAGAGCCCGCCGTTTGCGCCAAGGTGCCGTGAAATGAAAAGGCGCTGACCTTCTGGTCGCGCCTTTGAAATTGAACGGCA
>NZ_QROQ01000011.1:36685-65455 GCF_003475115.1 Collinsella sp. AF37-9
GCGTCGAGTGGTCCGCCGTTCGTTAGAACGGCGGAACCTAAGAGCGCAGCGTCGAGGGGTTCCGGCGTTTGGCAAAACGCCGGAACAATTAGTGCTCGATCCAGCAGCGCAGGGTTTCACCGGCCTGCAGGTGACGCAGATTCTCCGCGGCGATGTCGACCACGTTATTGAGCGTGGCCTCTAGGTGGAACCAGCCCGAGACGTGCGGCGTGATGAGCATGTTGGGCGCATCCCACAACGGGCTTGTCTCAGGCAGCGGCTCGGGGTCGGTGACGTCGACCGCGGCGCCGGCGAGATGTCCCGACTCCAGAGCGGCAACCAGGTCGTCGGCAACCACAAGATCGCCGCGGCCGCCGTTGGCAAAGAAGGCGCCCGGCTTCATCGCGGCGAAGAACTCGGCGTTCGCCAGACCGCGGGTCTCGGGTGTGCTGGGCATAAAGGATGCGACGATGTCAGCTTCGGCCAGGCGCTCGGGCAGGGCGTCCATGCCGTCCATGTCCTCAAACACAATGGGGTAGACGAGTGGATGGCGCTTGATGCCGCGGACGTGTGCACCCATGCTGCGGCAGAGCGTGGCAAAGTGGCCGCCGATATCGCCAGCGCCCAGCACTAGCACGTTGGCGTTTTTGAGCGAGGTGACCGGCCCCAAATCCTTCCAGCGATGCTCGCGCTGCAAGTCGTGATAGCCGGGCAGGCGCTTCATCATCGAAAGGACCATGGCAAACATGTGCTCGCTTACGGCCTGACCGTAGGCGCCGATCGAGCAAGACAGCTTGGCGTCAGCCGGCACGGTGCCAGCAGCAAGGTAGTCGTCATAGCCGGCGGTCTGCAATTGCAACAGCTGGAGATGCTCGCATGCCGTGAGCATGTCAGGGTCGATGTTGCCCAGGATCACGTCGGCATCGGCGACCTGCTCGCGCGTGATGGCGTCGGAGCTCGTGTAGATAAAGTCCTCGCCCGGAGCGCTCGACTCAAGAATTGCGCGATGGCGATCGTTGACGGGCAACAAAACCAGGATGTTCACAAGCAGTCCTC
This sequence comes from Collinsella sp. AF37-9, assembly GCF_003475115.1. Lineage (NCBI taxonomy): Bacteria > Bacillati > Actinomycetota > Coriobacteriia > Coriobacteriales > Coriobacteriaceae > Collinsella > Collinsella sp. AF37-9. The sequence goes on from NZ_QROQ01000011.1 coordinate 37,721, forward strand.
TCCGCTCAACCTACCAAAAAGGGACAGGTTTATTTTGGCAGGTTATATCAGGCAAAACGTTCAAACAAAAACGCCGGATGCAAGACGAGCGTGCCCGTCAGCATCCGGCGCATCCACGGCTACCAGCTCAGCAGTTCGTAACCGTCCTCGGTCACCACGAGCTGTACCTCGCACTGGGCCGAATCGCTGCCGTCCTTGGTGCGTACGCACCAGCCATCGCCCTTGCTAATCTTAATGTCGGGCGCTCCGGCGTTGACCATAGGCTCGATGGTAAAGACCATGCCCGGAGCCATGATGGTGTCTACATCGGGCGCCTCGGTGGTAAAGCCCACAAACGGGTCCTCGTGGAACTCCTTACCGATGCCGTGTCCGCCGTACTCGCGCACCACGCTAAAGCCGGCGTCCTCGACCGTCTTTTGCACGGCCTCGGCCATCACGGATAGCGGCAGCCACGGCTTGACGGCCGCCAGACCCGCCTCCACGCTGGCGCGGGTGACGTCGACCAGGCGCTGGCGCTCGGCTGAGACTTCGCCGATGCAGAACATACGGCTCGAGTCGCTAAAGTAGCCGTCCAAGATCGTGGAGCAGTCCACGTTGATGATGTCGCTCTCGTACAGCACGTCCGTATCGCAGGGGATACCGTGGCAGACCACGTCGTTGATCGAGGTGCACACGCTCTTGGGATAGCCCTCGTAGTTGAGGTCGGCCGGCGTGCCACCGTGCTCGACGGTGTAGTCGTAGATCATCTGGTCGATCTGGTTGGTGGTCATGCCCGCGGCGATGTGCTCGCCTACGTAGTCGAGCACGCCCACGTTGATAGCGGCGGAGCGCTTGATGCCCTCGATATCGGCGGGCGTCTTGTAGAGCGTGCGGGGCAGAACCTCCCAGCCCTCTTCCCACAAGCGCTCGAGGCGCTCATCAAAGGCGCTATGGCATTTCTTATATTTTTTGCCGCTGCCGCACCAGCAAGCGTCGTTGCGGCCAGGCACGGGTCCTTTGTCATACATGGCTAACTTCCTTTCATTCGCAGCTAGTATAGCCCACCCACGCGTCCATAAAAGTTGCGGTGATATAGTTCCGATTTAAGCGGTTTAACAGCACAAATAGGAACTATATCACCGCAACTGATGGAGCGGGATGACGGGCACTAGCTGCTGCGTGGTTTTGCTAGTAACTCACCTGGCAAGGAATGCCGAGGGCTTGGACGCGCGCGGCAATGGCGTCGAGCACCTCGGGCGCCGCTTTAGCAAGGCCGGCGACCGGTGTCTCGCGCGCCACCGTGTAGATGGTCGCTTCCTGCGGACGAATGCGCTCAAGCGCCGCGAGCCAAGGGGCAACGTACTCCTCGCCGGTGTTGTCGATGGGCCTGCCCTGATACTCGCCGGTCAAAAAGATCGTCTGGATAATAACGTGACCGTCAAAGCCCGCGAACGTCTCGATCTGGTGCTCGACGTCGTAGGGGCCGACAGGCTGGTCGAGCAGCTGGATAAACGCCGGGTCGACCGTATCGAGCTTAAGAATGTTGTCGTCGACCATCATGAGCGCATCGTGTACCTGGGGACGGTCGGCGCGTGTGCCGTTGGAGAGCACGGCAATCTTGGTGTTTGGGGCAAGCTCGTCGCGCAGCGCGACGGCACCGGCGATGGCCTGCGGAAACTCCGGCGCGGCGGTGGGCTCGCCGTTGCCGGCAAACGTGATCACATCGGGGAGCTCGCCCTCGGCTGCCATTTCGCGCAGCTTTGCCTCGAGTGCATCGAGCACCACGGCAGCCGTGTTATACGGCTCGTGGCAGGGGCGCTCGGCGTTGAGGCCGTTTTCGCAGTAAATGCAGTCGAACGTGCAGATTTTGCCGCTGGCCGGCATCATGTTGACGCCGAGCGAGAGACCAAGGCGACGGCTGCGAACGGGTCCAAAGATGGGGCTGGCATTCAAAAATGTAGACATAGGCATATGCTCCTCAAGACTATTGCGCCTAAGCATAGCATCGGCTCCAAAGCGAGGTGCGGGCTCTTGCTTTACAAGTTTCGTTTTTTCACGTCGCTCATGATGCCGTGCCATGAAAAGCCTCGGGTCGGGTACAGTTAATCTGTTAACAAGTCGTAAGGCAATGCGGGACCATTCAGCCGTACTGACGTGCAATTGGATGGGCATTGATGATGGGGGCACAACATGGATTTTACGGTCGAGAATGCGGGCACCACGATTGCCTGTCGCGAATATGCCGGCCCGGATGTGTCGCCTGATACTCCTGCCTTGGTGTGCGTGCACGGCGCTTGTGTTGACGGCACATTTTTCGACGGCATCGCTTGTGAGCTCAGCCGCAACTACCGCGTAATTGCCTACGACCGCCGCGGCTGTGGTGGCAGCAGCGAAGCGGCAGACGGCAGCTATGATCTTGCCGCTCAGGCCGCCGACCTGCAGGCCGTGATCGAACACGTTGGCGCTCCGACAAATGTGCTTGCGCACAGCGCCGGTACGTTGGTAGCGCTGGAGCTTCTTCGCACTGAACCCCATCTCGTCGCCCGTGCGATTCTGCATGAGCCGGCTGTGTCGGCCGAAGGCGTCGGCATGGGCGCAGCTCCGGTTTTGCTCGATATGATTGCGGCTGGAAAGGTTTCAAGGGCGCTCCGGCTTTTCTTGGGAGCCCTCGGCGACTTGGACCCCGAGGCTCCTGGAACGACCGAGGCAGAAGCCAAGCATGCCCTGCGCAACGGCCGCAGTTTCATGGCAAACGAATACGGGATTACTATGACCTGCGTTCCCGATTGGGATAGCGTTCGCGCGTCGAAAACGGTGGCCGCCGTGCTCCTAGGCGAGCTCTCGATTGGCACGCCCCGCGAGGCTGGCACGCGAGCGGCTGCCGAATATCTCGATTGCCCTCTCGTGACGATCCCGGGCGCGCATAACGGTCTGCGCGATCGCCCGGCAGCGGCTGCCCGGGCTGTCCGTGGCATCCTGGGGCTCTAGCATCCGCAATAGCCAAAGCAGGCTTCATCCGCAAACGTTTCGGCCGTATTAACAAACGTGCTCAAAACCTCGCGTCTGCGGCTTCAATCGCGCCGTCTGCCAACTCATAAGAATGTGGCAGCATTCACGTACTTACCTGCATCGACAAGGTGTTACCCTTGTAAGATTTGGAACCCACCGCTCCATGCGAAACTATCGAAAGGGCCCCATATGCTCAATACTCACGAGGTCAATCTAACCGACGAGGAGGCTGCCGTCGAGGTCGCCCGCGTCGCGAAGACCTACCCCGTGGTGCGTTTACTGTCGGCCGATCAGATTAAGAGTGAGCCTAACTGCTTGCTCGCCGGCGATCGCTGCCCTTGTCTGCGTCAGTCGAGTCTTGAGGCTTTGGCAGACTCCGATGAGGTGTCGGAGCAACTGCTCAATGATGGCACTGAGTACCGCGCCCGTCTACGCCCTCTGAAGGTCGAGGGCGAGCCTCACGTCTTGCTGATGGTGCGTCCGATTGATGAGCAAGAGGCCGCGGAAGAGGACCTTGTCTACACCGACGTGCTGACGAGCGTGCGCAATCGCCGATATTACGAGGAAAAGCTTCGCAGCGCCCGCATGAATGCCGGCGTTGCGATGATCGACGTTGATGATTTTAGGGCCTTCAACGATACGTGTGGCCGTCATGCCGGCGACCTTGCGCTCGGTGCTGTGGCGACAGCCATACGCAGCGGAATCCGTTCGACTGACGAGCTTGTGCGCTATGGCTGCGACAAGTTTGTGGTTGTCATGCCCAATATTCCCTCCGATGACTTCACCCGTCGCCTGCATCAGGTGTCCGATGCCGTTCATTCCACGATTATTCCGGGCCATGAGTACGTGAGCTTGACGGCATGTGTTGGTGGCGTTCGCATTCATGGCGAGACGGTCGATGAGGGCGTTGGCCGCGCTGCTCAGTTACTGAGCCGCGCTAAGGCAAAAGCCGGTACGGTCGTGACCGATGCCGATTCCATCGAGGCCTTCCAAAGCGAAAAGCCTTTGGTGCTTATCGCCGATGACTCCGAGATGAACCGAGCCATTCTCAGCGAGATGCTCAAGGACGAGCATTGCATCCTCGAGGCCGATAACGGTCGTGCGGCGCTCGACATGGTCGACCGCTATGGCGATGAGTTGTCGCTCGTGCTGCTGGACATTGTGATGCCGGGCATAAGCGGCTTTGAGGTGCTGGCCGATCTGTCGCGCCGATCGGGTATCGATAATCTGCCTGTCATCATGATTTCGAGCGAAGATTCCGATGATGCGGTTCTGCGCGCGTACGAGCTGGGCGCCTCAGACTATATCAACCGCCCGCTTGACTCCCGTGTCGTGCGCCGCCGCGTAAGCAACACCATCCGCCTGTACGCCAAACAGCGCCGCCTGACGAACCTGCTGTCCCAACAGTACAACGAGCGCGTCAAGAACAGTCGCATGCTCATCGACATCATGGCCGGCGTCATGGAGCTTCGCAACGGCGAGAGCGGTAGGCACGTTACGAACATCGAAAAGCTGACCGAGCTGCTGCTTGGCTATCTGGTCCAGCGTAGCGGCACGATCTCCCTCGACAATGAGGAACGCTCCACGATCGCCCTGGCTTCGGCGCTGCACGATATCGGCAAGATGTCGATTGACGATGCGATCCTCAACAAGCCCGGGCGCCTCACGCCCGAGGAATTCGAGATTATGAAGACGCATACCACGATTGGCGCCAACATGCTGCTCGAGCTGGGCAGCCATCACGCCGGCAATGCGCTTATGGAATATGCGTACCAGATTGCGCGTTGGCATCACGAGCGCTGGGACGGCAAGGGTTATCCCGATGGCCTTAAGGGCGACGAAATTCCCATCGCCGCGCAGGTGGTTTCGGTGGCTGACGTGTACGATGCACTGACGAGCGTGCGCGTGTACAAGGACGCTATCCCGCACGAGGAGGCGATCCAGATGATCCTGGACGGTAAGTGCGGCACCTTTAACCCGCTGCTGCTCGATTGCCTGCTCGAGGTGCAAGACCAAATTGCCGAGACGTTGGCACGCCCCGCCGACGTCGTCGCGTTTCCCACGATTTAGTTTGACCAAAGGAGTTTTTAATCCATGATTTCCATGCGTGAGGCGTATGAGAAGATCGGCGCTAATTATGACGACGCGTGCGCTCGGCTGATGGGCGGGGAAATGCTTGCCCGCTTTGCCCTCAAGTTTTTGGATGACGAGAGCATGGACAAGCTGGAGGCTGCCATGGCGGCAGGAGACGCCGAGAGTGCGTTTATGGCAGCGCACACGCTCAAGGGCGTGAGCCAGAACCTGGGATTCGATAATCTGTACGAGCCGGCGGTCGTGGTAACCGAAGCGCTGCGCGGCGCTGATGCCGTTGACGGCGCCCGCGAGGGGATGCATGCGTTGCAGCAGCAATATGCGGCTACGATGTCGGCTCTGCGCGAGGCGGCCGAGTAAGAGGCTGTGAGCCTTGATGACTATGAGCGTGGATAATCTCCCGTTTTAGGCCCGGTGGCGGCCTCAAAGTGGGAGATTATCCACGCTCGTTCGATACGTGTCCAAAAATCCACGCTCACCTCTTCTGATTAGTGAATTGCCTATGCACACTGTCGGGGCTTTCCGCATGCAATCCATATCGTTGTTCGATAAACTGTTCGAATAACGATAGAGTCGATGAGGGTGAGTGTATGTCCAACAGCGTTCAGCGTATGGCCAAGGCGGGCGAAAATATCAGGAAGCTCGGTTTTTGCATGGCAGCCGTTTTTGCAGGGATGCTCGTCGCTTTTGCCGCGTTGGTTGTTTACGTGATCTGGTATGCGGTTGCAAACGTTGCTTCTGTCGATTCTTTCGGTGTCGTGACGCTTCTCGATGGCGGGTGCATCGTTATCCCAAGCGGACTGTGCATGGCGCTTGTTATGGGTATTTCGCTTGTCGTTCTGTGCGGGATCAGCCGTAACATCTCGCGAGGCGTCTCGCCCTTTACCAAGACGCATGTGCGGCTTATCCGTGTTCTCGCGCTTGCCTTTGCTGTTAACGCCGCGGTTTCGCTTGTTGGTGCCTATGGATCGGTCAATCTCACCATTGGCGGACTGGAGCTTTACATCGTGCCTCATTCCTTCGTTATTGAGATTTGCCAAGGCGCTACCTTTGATGCGGGGTCGTTTATCGGCGCAGTTGTCTGTTTATTTATCTCGGCGATCTGGAGTTATGCCTCGCTGCTCCAAGAGCAGTCTGACGAGCTTGTGTAGGAGGAAACATGAGCTATCTCATCATCGAGCTTGAGACGCAGCTGCTTAAGACCGGAAAGACCAGTGCTGATCTGATTCGGGCGACGGGGCATACTCCGGCTAATATTTCAAAGCTTAGAAACGGAAAGATAAAAGCTATTCGCCTAAAGACGCTCCTCGATATCTGTGATGAGCTTGATTGTCAACCGGGAGATATTATTCAGCGCGTGAGTGAGAAAGAGCTTGAGGAGCTTATTGTTGAGCGTGCAAAAAACGTTGTGAGGCAGATGCGGGACGGCGGAGGCAATGAGGCGTCGCTTCCGACATCAGTCTTTGCTGTCGATTTGAGCGACGAGTAGCTTAAGGCGAACAACTAAAACGAAATATCAGCGTGAAGGGACCCGTGTCTAACGCGGGTTCTTTCTTTTAGATTATCTTGACAAATATGAGTTATCGAAAAACAATAACAACTATGGAAAACGATAAAGTAAAGAAGGAACGATATGAGCGGTTTTGCTATCAAGCGGAACGGGAGGCCAATGAACGCATCGACGATAAGGCTATCAAGGGTGTCAAAGCGCTATGGGAGGCGCCGCGTTTTGCATGACGTTTCCTTCGAGGTGGATCAGTCTGAGCTTTGCGCCCTTGTTGGTGCAAACGGGGCGGGCAAAAGCACGCTTATTAAAATAGTGCTGGGCCTCTGTGAGCCATCGTCGGGGAGCGTGGAGCTCTTTGGAGGCAAGTCGAAAAAAGAGCTGAGCTTGATGCGGACGCGTGTCGGCTATGTGCCAGATTCCTGCGGAGCATACCAATCTCTCAGTGCGGCTGAGAATCTTCGGATCCGATGTGCGGAATGGGGGCTCGATGAGAAACGTGAGGTTCCTCGCGTCTTGGGCCTAGTCGGGCTGGACATCGATGAGAAAAAGAGCGTAGGCAGTTTTTCTCTGGGAATGAAACGGCGGCTGGATATAGCTACAGCTTTGTTGGGTGACACTGATCTGCTTATTTTTGATGAGCCAGCAAACGGGTTGGACCCGCTGGGCATTGAGAGCATATGGACCCTTATCGGCCGATTGAATCGGGAGCAGGGCAAAACCATGCTTATCTCTAGCCACGACTTGGATGAGCTGGCATCGGTTGCAACAAGCTGCCTGTTTCTTCATGACGGTGAACTGCTAAAAAAGGAATCGATGGATGTCATAAGGGATGAGGCGTCGTCCCTAAAAGAGTGTTACAGGCGCTTGATGAAGGCGGTCTCGCTATGAAGCGGGCGATCCATCCCATAAAGGCAGATATGATGCGTTTGCACAGGATATTTCCGGCGAAGTTTGGTCTTGCGCTTATGCTGGCGTTCGGCCTTCTCTTCGGCATCTTTCTAAAAAACGGAACAACGTTGCTCACCTTTGGCTATGGCGTTTGTGGGGAGGATATTGGTTTCCTCTGGAATGCAATCGATCCTTCTGCGCCTGATGAGTCCCTTGCGCGCAGCGCTTTTGCCGGTACATCCCTGTTCGTTCCACTCATCGTTTGTTTGGTGCTTTTACAGGAGCATGGCTATAAAGAGGGGCACCGAATTTCTTCGGCAAGAGGTCTCAACCGCTTTTATGGGGCTCTGGCCCATGCATTTTCGTCTGCTTTAATAATTGGCGCAGCGTATAGCGCGCTTTGCCTTCTTCTTTTTGCAATAGCCATAATACGTGGAGGGCATAACTACTCGCACAACATACTAACTGTATTTTTGCCTGCAATGATAGTCAACGCCGTATTGGTGATATCGGTTGCGCTGGAGACGGTGACCATCTATCGGATAACGGGCAGCGCTGTATTGAGCGGGGCTGTGGTAATAATCGGATTTGTCATGAGCTTGACGCTCTACGGAACTTACCTTCAGACGCCCATACCGTCCTTGCGATGGATTTTCTTTCTTCCGGGGCCGTACCTTGGAGTCGGATGTGCCCTTGGGTATAGCGATATGGGGCAGCTGACGCTTCTGGGATATGGCGTGGCAGCCAGCTGTCTATCGGTATTGATTTACGCTCTCTTGAGCTTTCGCGCTGGGGGTGTGCTCAATGGCTCGTCAGATTAAAAGACTTCTCCAGTCAGAATTGAAGCATGTGAGCAAATGGGCGTACGCCTTAATCCTGGTAATTTATGCGTACATGGTGATATTGCAGCTTAATTCTTTCCCGATGTGGTTCTGTAGCCTCCGTGAGAACAGTTTCTTGGGTTTTTTCCCAGACCCGACGCTTCGGCTATCGGCGGAGGATGTCCTTCTATTTGGCAATGCAGAGGTTTTTCGCGGTCTGCTGTTCAACGTAGCCCCGTTGGCCCATGCATTGTTCTTTCCGTTCATCGCGGCTTGCATTGTGCCGCGCTTTGTCAGTTCGGGCTTTGTCGAGGAACCGTGGGGGCTGTCGGAGGCTCGGGGAGGGAAGCGTGTGTGCGCTATCGTTGCGCGAGCGGTGCTATCTTCTTTTGCCCTTTTGGGCGCGTTTGTCCTGTCGAGTGTCGTTTTGTACTGTCTTAACTGCGCAATCGTTTCGGATGCTCAGCAGTATTTCAACCTGCATGTATTTTGCTATCGACTTGTTCTTGCTGCCGCTGCCTGCCTTGCATACGTGGTTTCTTGCGTAATCGTTGTTTCCTATTTTGGGTCCGGCTTCGGTCCGATTGGCATGCTGTTGCTTGTCAACGTCGTAGCGATCTACATACAGATCGGGGCCAATTCCATGCTTCCGCTTCCAGCCTCGATGCTCATGTGGATTTGCGGCGTGACCCCGTTGGGGAATGGTCAATGCATCTCGATTTTAATTGACTGCCTCATAAACGTAGCAAGCGTTTTTATCATTTGCTTTACTGTCGACCGATTGCGGTCGAGATTTCTCTGATTGTTTGTGAGGGATAATCATACCGAGCATATCAAATACAGGGGGGGGGCGGGCACCGTAGCTGGTGTCCGCCCCTCCTGGCTTAGGAGGCTTTAACTTGTGTAACTTGCGAGCTAACGGGCCTGCTTAACCTTTGCCGCTGCCTCGACAAACGACTTCCACAGGTTAAAATCGGTTTCGAGGGTCTTCCAAGTGTACTCAGGGTGCCATTGCACGCCCAGGCAGAACGGCTGGCCTTCGACTTCGATGCACTCGGGAACGCCATCGGTCGCTTGGGCGACCAAGCGCGTACGCTTGCCCAGACGATCGACGCAGCAGTGGTGTGCGGAGTTGGTCTGGATAAGCTTGGCGCCGCCAACCGCGCGGTCGAGCAGCGAGCCCGGCACGACCTCGACGGGATGCACGGGGTCGTTGAGCACGTGGGTGTGGCGCCACTGCGTGCGGCCCTCGCGCGCACCTAGGCTCGGCACGTCCATGCACAGGGTGCCGCCGGTGGCGACGTTGAGCAGCTGCGTGCCGCGGCAGGTGGTAAAGAGCGGCTTCTTGGCGCGAAGCACCTCGCCGACCAGCTTAAACTCAAAGCTATCGCGGATCTCGCAGCAGAGGGTGGGGTCGTAGGGTCGATCATCGCCCCAACGTTTGGGATTGACGTCCGGGCCGCCGGGAATAGCGATACCGTCGGCGATTTCCACGTAATGACGAATAACATCGACGTCTTCGGTAATGGACATCTGCAACGGCAGGCCGCCGGCGGCAAGAATGGCGTCGACAAAGACACTTGCGATTTCCTCGTTGGGGGAGAGCGTCTCGCTCAAATAGGGCTTCGCTTCTTCCCAGCGTGGTGCTACCAGGATAAGCGGGCGGTCGGCGGGATCGACGTCGACGTGCGGGGTGTAGGACGATGAGGTGCGGGTTCCGATCATGGGTGCGGCTTTCGAATCCGGGTGGACATGGCACAGGGGCGGTGCGGGACAAACGTTACTGATGAATTTACCCGCGTGGCAATGGGGTTAGTGGCCCTTGATGGAGTTGAGGAAGTCCTGGGCGCGCTTGGTCTGGGGGTGGTCGAAGAACTCGTCGGGCGTGCCGGTTTCCACGATCTGGCCGTCGGCCATAAACACGACACGGTCGGCCACGCGGCGGGCGAAGTTCATCTCGTGCGTAATGACGATCATCGTCATGCCCTGCTGGGCCAGACGGACCATGACCTCGAGTACTTCGTTGATCATCTCGGGGTCAAGGGCGCTCGTGGGCTCGTCAAAAAGCATAGCCTTGGGCTGCATGGCGAGTGAACGGGCGATGGCTACGCGCTGTTGCTGGCCGCCCGAGAGCTGTGCGGGCACCTTATCGGCCTGCTCGGCAACGCCCACGCGGCCCAGCAGGTCCATGGCGCGCTCGCGGGCCTCATCCTTGGAGACGCCCAGCACATCGACCGGTCCCAGCATGACGTTCTGCAGTACCGTCATATGTGCGAACAGGTTGAACTGCTGAAACACCATGCCCAGCTCAGCGCGCATGCGGGCAAGATCCTTGCCTTCCTGCGGCAGGGGCTCGCCCTCGATGAGGATTTCGCCCGAGTCGATGGTTTCCAGGCGGTTGATGGTGCGGCACATGGTCGACTTGCCCGAGCCCGAGGGGCCAATCACAACGACGACCTCGCCGCGGTCGACCGACAGATTGATGTCGTTGAGGACGTGTAGATCGCCATAGTGCTTATCGACGTGTCTGAGCTCGATCAGCGGCTGATTGCCGGTGGAAGAGGTGCTCTGTGCCATGGTGCTCGGCTCCTTATGACTCGAAATGGTAAAGCGTTAGCGGATGATGGTCGCGCCGGTCTTGTGCGAAACGTAGACAGCGGCCTTGTTAATTGCGACGTTGATGAGGATGTAGATGACCGCAATTACCAGGTAGACCGACACGAGGGCGTCGTAGTTGGTAATGAGCACGCGGGCATTTTGCATGAGGTCGGGGTAGCTCACCACATAGGCGACGGTGGTGTCTTTGACTACGACCACAAGCTGCGAAATCAACGACGGAATGATAAACCGAATGGCTTGCGGTAACACGATTTTAAAGGTGATTTTAGCTTTGGAGAGACCGAGCGCCTGGGCGGCCTCGACCTGGCCGCGCGGCACGGCGTTGACGCCGGCACGGAAGATCTCGGCAAGTACGCCAGCTGCAGCGAGCGCGACGGGAAGCGTGAGCATCCAAAACGACGGCAGCGCAATCTTGTACTGGGGCAGCACCAAAAAGAAGAAGTAGATGAACAGAAGACTCGGCACGCCGCGGAAGAAATCGGTGAGCACGCGGCAGACCAGCTGCAGCGGCTTAATATCGCTGGTGCGGCCGAGCATAAGGGCCAAGCCCAGCACCAGCGCGATGGCGCCAGCGGTGAGTGCGACTTTAACGGTGCCCTCAAAGCCGGCAAGCAGGAACTTCCAGGTGGTGAGGTGCGTAAAGAAATACCAATAGTGGACCGAAAGCTGGCCGGTCACATAAAAGCGCTGCAGTACCAGGACGGCGAGCGCGGCGACGGCAACAAGTGAGATGGCGGTGCCGATGCGAATCTTGGTGCGCATCTTGGGGCCGGGAGCCTCGTAGAGCGCATCGCGCATGGTGAGCGCAGAAGAGGAGTGCTTGCTCATCGGAGGATCCTCACCTTCTTATCGATGTAGTTGCCAATGTGGCTCACCACAAAGGCCGTGCCCAGGTAGCCGAGTGCCGAGATAAAGAACGCGGCGACGCCTCCGAGCGAGCGCGTGTTGATGTAGCTCACCACGCCGGTGAGCTCCTGCGGTTTAAGCGGCACCTGGCTGCCGAGCGCGGTGGTGAGCATGACGGCGATAAAGAGGTTAGTCATGGGCAGCACGCTTGAGCGCAGTGCCTGCGGAATCACGATCTTGGCGAGGATACGATTGAAGCTCATGCCGAGCGAACGTGCGGCTTCGACCTGACCGACGCCAACGGTGTTGATGCCACTCATAAAGTTCTCGGAGCCAAAGGCAGAACCCAAAAGTACTGTGGCGAGGATAACGCAGGTGCGGTAGGGCAGGACGACCTTGAGCGGCGGCAGTGCGTAGACGACGATGATGAGCAGCGCGATGCCGGGGATGTTACGGAAGACCTGGACATACAGGTCGCCAAAGACGCGCAGCGGCTTGAGCGGCGACACGCGCATCACGGTGACGGCGACGGCCAGCACCATGGCGATGGCAAACGACTCAAGCGTCATGCCCCAGGTTGCTAGCAGCGCGTCGATATAGTTCTGGCCATAGAGCGACCAGAGCTCGGAGAGACTCATGCGGACCTCCTGCCGGTAAGGAAAGGGGCTTCCGTATGTACGGAAGCCCCGACAACTCTGTGAGGAAACAGTTTACCGCAATAAAGCGCATCGTGCGTTTCCATATGGTTTCGTTGCGGCCGTTACCAGGCTTGCTGCCTAGGCGCCGATCTCGGGCAGCTCGGGAACATTGGTGTCGCCCGTGCGGTCGCCGATGCAGATCTGCCACAGCTCGGTCCAGGTGCCGTCGTCCTCGATCTTCTTAAGGAAGTCGTTGACAAAGGCGACGCCGTCGGAATCGAGCGGCAGGCCGATGCCATAGGGTTCCTTGCTGCCGAAGGGCTTGCCGGCGATCTTGTACTTACCGGGCTCGCGGACCAGGGCGCTCTGCTGCATGTTGTTATCGATGACATAGGCGTCAACGCGGCCCTGCTGGAGTGCCTGGCGGGCCTCCTCGTCGGTCTTGAACTCCTGCTGGCTGGCCTTGGGGGCGAACTCCTCCAGGATGGCGGGGCCGTTGGAGCCGGACTGGACGGCAACGTTCTTGTCGGCCAGGTCGTCGACGCTCTTGATGTCGTCGTTATCGGCGAGCACCAGGATAGCCTGCTGGGTGTAGTAGTAGGGGCCGGCGAAGGAGACGAGCTTCTTGCGCTCGTCAGTGATGGTGTAGGTGGCAAAGACGGCGTCGACCTGGCCGTTCTGCAGGACGGACTCGCGCGTGTCCGAGGTCACCTGGGTGATCTCGACCTTGTTCTCGCCCAGAATGTAGTTGGACAGAAGCTGCGCGATGCCGGCGTCGAAGCCGCGGGTCTGACCATCCTTCTCGTTGAGGAGGGAGAAGAGCGTGGAGGTCTGAACGCCACCGATCTTAAAGACGCCGGCGTCCTTGACGGCCGTCGCCCAGGCGCTGGCGGCGATGGCGTCGTCATCGGCCTTGGGGCCGTTGTCGACGAGCTTGTCGAATGCCTTGGCGTCGAGCGTGGTGGAAGCCTCGGTATCTTCGGAGCTCTTGGAGGAGCCGGCGGCGGAACCCTTGTCAGCCTCGGCGCTGGTGTCAGAGCAGCCGGCAAGACCAAGGCCGGCGACGGTTGCGAAGGTGGCGGCGACGAAGCCGCGGCGGTCGAGAACGACCTGCTGGGAGAGGTTCTTGCTCATGGTAGAACACCTTTCTCAATAAAATCCCTAGCGGTTGAGTAGAGTTATACCCTATCCCACTCAAATGGGTCAACACGAAATAACTCAGAAACATACTTACCTTATGGGTTATTCTACCTACCAAAAAGGGACAGGCACCTTTGTGGTGGTTCTGGCCGATGCAGCGGCATGCCTTGCTGTTTTGTCTCGATCTGTAACATCTGCAGCCATTTTTGCCGAGTAACTGTTACAGATTGAGATTTTCTCTTCAGGGGGATTCGAATGTCTCGATCTGTAACAGTTAGACGGACAAAAGCTCCCTTTCTGTTACAGATTGAGATAAAGGTTTGGGACTAAGACGTCTTATCTAGATCTGTAACAGTTAGACGGGAATTCGGGCCCTAGATGTTACAGATTGAGATAATCGCGCCGCGAAAATAAAAACCTCCGCAGGGATGCTTCCCTTGCGGAGGCTTTCTTACTCGTTGAGTAGTCTCACGGCTTCGGCGGCCATGGTCTCGACCGTCATGCCGTTCTGAGCGAGCAGCTCGTTGGGGTCGTAGCGGTCGGGGAAGCCCTTGGCGATGCCGAAGGTGCGCGTGCGCACGGGCGTGCAGGCCAGGTAACACGCCACACGCTCGCCCCAACCGCCGTCCAAGACGCCGTCCTCGAGGGTGACGACAACGCGATGCTCGGCGGCAAGGCTGTCGAGGAACTCGCGGTCGAGTTCGGTTGCGAAGCGCGGGTTGACGAGCGTGGCCTCGATGCCGTACTCGGCAGTCAGACGGTTTGCCACGCGCTCGCCCAGCTCAAAGAAATCGCCAAGCGCGAGCACGGCAACGTCGCGGCCCTGGCGCACGACGTTGTAGCGAGCGACGCCGTAATCGTCGCCCTCGGCAGGCGCCAGATCGGGGCGGCTTACCAGGCCAATGCCCGGCACACGGATCGCCACAGGATGCTCGCGGTGGTCGAGCGACCAGCTCAGCATGGACAGATATTCCTCCATGCAGGCCGGCGCCAAGTAGCGCATGTTGGGAAGACCGCCCAGCATGGAAATATCAAAGAACGAAAGGTGCGTCTCGGATGTGGTGCCAAAGATCGACGCGCCAAACACCAGGATGGTTGCGGGGACATCGTTGAGGCACAGGTCGTGCCACAGCTCGTCGTAGGCGCGCTGCAAAAACGTGCCGTACACACCAAAGACTGGCTTGGCACCCGAGCGCGCAAGCGCGGTGGCAAAGGTCACGGCGTGCTCCTCGGCAATGCCCACATCGACGAACTGTTTGCCGGCGGCGGCGCGAAGCTCGGGTGTAAAGCCCATGATGTAGGGCGTGGCGGCCGTGATGCCCACGACCTGCGGATCGTGCTCGATGACGGCGCTGAGCGCCTCGCCCGTAATGTCGGCATAGGTGCGCGGCGCAGGCTCGCTCGGATGGCCCGGGCAGAGCTTGCGCCCAGTCGCCATGTCAAACGGACCCACATGATGCCAGCGCTCGGGGTCGCTCTGGGCTGGCTCAAAGCCCTTGCCCTTTGCGGTGGAGACGTGCAGCACGATGGGATGATCGATATCGCGCAGCTCCTGCAGCGTGTCGACCAGGGCCAACACATCGTTGCCGGTGTCCAGATAGCAGTAGTCGAGCCCCATCGCGCGGAAAACGTTGCGCTCACAGGTGCCGTTGCTGGCGCGTAGCTCGGCCAGATTGCGATACAGGCCACCGTGGTTTTCGGCGATGGACTGGTCGTTATCGTTGACGATGATGATCAGGTTGCTGTCGAGCTCGGCGGCATTGTTAAAGCCCTCAAACGCCAGACCGCCCGAAAGCGAACCGTCGCCAATGATGGTGATGACGTTGTACGCATCGCCCGCCAGGTCACGAGCGTGCGCCAAGCCGCAGCCCAGGCTCACCGACGTGGAGGTGTGGCCCATGGCGAACAGGTCGTGCTCGGACTCGTCAGGATTGGCAAAACCAGAGGCCTCGCCGTAGCGTGCCGGGTCGATATAAGTGTACGCGCGCCCAGTCAGCGCCTTGTGGGCGTAGGTCTGGTGCGAAACATCAAAGACAATCTTGTCGATGGGGGAGTTAAACACGCGATGGAGCGCAACCGTAAGCTCAACGACGCCCAGGTTGGGGGCAACGTGCCCGCCGACGGCGGCGGAGCTTTCGAGGATGGCGTGGCGGATCTCGCCGCAGAGCAGCGGAAGCTCGGCGCGATCGAGAGCCTTGACGTCCTCGGGCGTTGTCGTTTGCGTAAGCAGCATCGTTGTGGGTTACTCCATGCGAATCGTGCGCCGGCACTCCCTCGGCCGGCACAATTGCACAAGACAGTCTCGCACATTTTGGCGTTTGATATGTGACGGCGGCGCGGTAATTCGCCAACTGGTGGGGCAAAACGTTTTGTCCGATGCCATACTGGTAAATTCGATGATGATTTTATTCATTGCGCGCAGGCCGCGGCTTGCCGCCGAGCGCCGCCGGAAGGAGGCCGCATGTCCGATACCGTTCGTGCCGAGAAAATCGCGCGCGAGGTCGACGATGCCGCCCGTCAGCTTGCCCAGGCGGGCCGCTTGGACCTGATGCATGAGTTTATCCAACATGGCGATGTGACGGTCTATACGCATGTGACCTCGGTAGCGCGGGCAAGTCTGTCCTTTGCCGAGCGCCTGGGCCGCGTCGGTATCTCCGTCGACCGCTTATCGCTGCTGCGCGGGGCCCTGCTGCACGATTACTTTCTCTATGACTGGCACGATCCCGACCCAAGCCATCGACTGCATGGCTTTCGTCACCCGTTTTTTGCCTTGGCGCGTGCGGAGGAAGATTTTGAGCTGACGCCGCGCGAGCGGAATATTATCGTACGGCATATGTTTCCGCTGGTACCGGTGCCGCCGACGTGTCGTGAGGCATGGATTGTGTGCCTGGCGGATAAATGGTGCGCACTGCGCGAGACGATTGCCGGCCGTCTGCCGCGCAAAGGCGGCGCGAACGATTTGAACGAGGGCCCGAGTGACGGCTCGAGCAAAGAATCGAACGAAAAGAGGAGTGGGTAGACGGTGGGAACCGCGATCGACATGGCATTTGACGGCGCGACGCTTGCCGCCTGTCCGCTCTCGGCGCTGGTACTCTCGTTTGCCTTCTACGGTTTTTGCGGCTGGGTATGGGAGTCGACAGTCTGCGCCATGCTCAACCACGGACGCTTTGCCAACAGCGGCTTTTTGCTAGGGCCGTGTTGTCCCATCTACGGTGCGGGCGGCATTGCGTGCTGGTTGCTGCTGCGTGGAATCCCAGACGCCTCGAGCCAGTTTGTCGCTGCCGCGCTCGTATGCAGCGTGATCGAATATAGCGTGGGCGTGCTGTTGGAAAAAACGACGGGTGCCCGGTTTTGGGATTACTCGCATCTGCCGTTTAACCTGCACGGACGCATCTGCCTGTACTGGGCCTGCGCGTTTGGCTTGGGTGCGTTGTGTATTTGCCGTTTAGTGGAGCCGGCATTGCTGGGGCTGCTTGGCCATCTGCCGGTGCTAATCGTGCGCTTGGCCGCCTTTATCGTCGCGGTCGCGATGATGGTCGATGCGGTGTGCTCGTTGGCGAGCTGGCGGCGTCTGTCCGATCAGCTTGAGCGTGTGCGTGCCGACCTTGCCGACCGCATCAATGAGTCGCTTGCCGACGCCTCCGACTCTATGCTCGAACGTATTCCCGATTCGGCGATTGACTCGGTGGCGCAGACGCATATCCGCGGTCGCGCCGTTAACGCTTGGCTGGCCGAGCTGGGCGACGCGGCGCTCGATGCCCTGCGCGAGAAGACTTCGATGCCGACGTTTATCTCGGATGGTGCTCGCGGCCTGGCGCTCGCTGCCCGCCGCGTGGCCGATGCCGCGCCGAGTATGCCGCGTCCGTCGCTCGGTCGTCGCCTTGCCGGCAAGCGCATGAGCCGCCCGGTACCGAGCGTGTCACTCAGCCGCCGCGACCTACGCTTCTTTAACGCCTTCCCGCGTCTGCGCATCAATCGTTACGAGGGTGTCATTCGAGCTACCGACCTCCGCGACCGAGCCCGCGAGCTGTTCCGGCGCTAGCTGGGACGGGCGCGCTCACGGCTCCCTTGCTTGCGTATTTCCCGTTGGTTTCGCGTCCGTTGCCGCTCCGTTTCCAAGATTACGGCACCGTTGGAGATGGCACGATCTGGGTCGAGCCGGTCGAAGAAGTCATCCGCATCCGCACCGGCGAGCACGGCCCCGCCGCGGTGTAGGACAATCTTTCGCCTGACGGGCGTGCCTCTCTTGGGGCACGCCCGTTCTCGTCTACAATATCGTGCAGACGAAGGAGAGGCACGCTCATGATCAAGATGTTCGCGAGTGATTTAGACGGAACGCTGCTGAACGCACTGCATGAGGCGGATGGGACCATCCGCCGTGCCATCCGCGAGCTGACCGGGGCTGGCTTGCATGTGGTTCCCGCGACTGGACGCTCGACGTTGCCGATCGGCGAGCATGGCTTTACGGGCCTGGCGCTTGACGCCTGCTGCTCCAATGGGTCCATCGTGCGCGACAGCCATGGTGAGGTGCTCAAGACCTGGACCATCGATCCGCAAGTCACTGAGGAACTGCTCAAGGCGTTTCCGGACATTTGCTTTGATTGCTCCACGCCCGATGGCATGTACTCGAGCGGTTCGTTCGAGATGCATCAGGCGGGCTTTAAAAAAGACAGTCCTATCAAGCGCATCGTGATGCGTGGCATGCGTGCGCGTGGCGGGTATCACGAGGAACAGTATTTCGACCAGTCGATTGGTGACATCCTGCGCCACGATGTGTGCAAGATCAACTGCCGTGTGACCTCGCCCGAGTTGGAGCGTGACCTTAAGGCATATCTTGCCGAGCGCTCGGACCATGTGGTCAACGCGCCGTTCGATCCGGTGATGTTCGAGATCACGGACGTGGCATGCAACAAGGGCGAGAGCGTGGCCTGGCTGGCGGGCTACTACGGTATTGCCGAGGACGAGGTCGCGGTCTATGGAGACGGCGGCAACGACATCGCCATGCTCAAGCGTTTCCGCCACAGCTACGCGACCAAAAACGGCAGCGATGCAGCCAAGGTCGCCGCGAGCGCAACTATCGGCAGCTGCATGGTCCACGCCGTCCCCAAACACATGCTCGCCACCATGCGCACGCAGAACTCCCGCACCATCATCGAATAATGTGACAAAGGGACTGTCCCTTTGTCACATGGGAGATACCGGCTTTTGGCGTATAGGACTATTACGCTTTCGCCACCAACAAATTTCGAGTTATTCGGCCTGTCGGAGGACGTTAAATGGCTAAAGATGCCCTCTCGGGAACATTCATGCCTCTAATGGTGTTTGATTCGGTGACGTAAGTGCGCAAATGGGCATGTATACGCTCAAATAAGGACAAAAACCCTCAGATAATCCCGGCGGTGCATTTATACAGAACCAGTAGCGTGGCCGAATAACTCGAAAAATGTAGGTGGCAGTTCGGCGACAAGCTCGGGTATGGCAAAGGAACTGTTCCTTCGCCATACCCGAGCTCCGATCTTCTGAAATACGAACAAACATTCGCATATCTAACTGCGCTTTGATAGAATCGGTATCGTTGACGGCAGTTCCATGTGCCGGGCAGCGCCCTCCATCTGATGGGAGGTGATGCCCATGACCGATTTGATTGATTTCGTGAAGCTCCTGACCGCTTTGGTCTCGCTCCTCACGACGCTTATCGGACTTTCCGAGGCACTCAAGCAACGTTCGAAGCAACGTAAGAGGGGTCGCCGCCGTTAAGACGTTGACCCCCTAAAACAAGCAACGGCGCTGCCCAGCTTTCCAGAACTTGGGCTGCCGTCGACACTATTCTACCCACGAATGACATTTTGGACAATCGACAATGCCGCTTCTAAAAGCTGAGCGCAACCTAATGTGACAAAGGGACTGTCCCTTTGTCACAACCCAAATATTGCCTTTACGTGTTGATGCACACGGTGTGCAATAATACTCGCACTGTGCAATAGCGCACAGGCTGAGTAACAAGGAGGACGCTTGTCCCAGCTCGAGAAATGCGATCGCCGGTCCCTTCGCTCGCAGCGTGCCCTTCGCCAGGCACTTGCCAGCGAGCTTGCCGAAAGCGGCGACCTTTCGCGCATTAATGTCGCGTCGCTCACCGAGCGTGCTGGCCTTACGCGCCGCACGTTCTATTCGCACTATCGCGATATTCCCGACTTTATCAATCAAATCGAGGACGGCTTGCTGGCCGAGATCCGTGAGCGCATTGAGCTCATCACCGCAGCTCAGCTGCCCGATCTCTATCACAACATCGATGAGCTCGAGCCGGCGCCCGGTTCGGTTGAGCTGCTGCGTTATCTTGCGGCCAACCGCGACTTAATCGGTGCGCTGCTGGGTCCGGGCGGCGACCAGGCCTTCATTAAAAGGATTATCGACACCGCGCGTGAGGCTGTGGTGCCGCGTGCGCAGACGGGCATTTTGGGCCTGGCGCTGGGCACGTTCTTTGACTACTACGTCACCTACGTCGTGAGCGCCGAGGTCGGCATGATTCAGCGCTGGTTTGAGCGTGGGCTCACCGAATCGCCCGAGGCCATGGCGCGCATTATGACGGTGCTCGCTTTTGTGCGCCCCGGCGACCTGTATGGCCAACCCATCGATATCAACGTGCCGGAATACGGCATGAAGCTATTGAACTTGCAGCTCGAGGACACGGTCGACACCGCCGCAACCGTCGAGTCCAACAACTAAGAGGAGAGACAATGAGCAAACTCGTCGAGGGCATTAAGGACCGCATGGTCGCTGCCGCACGCGAGGCCGCGCCCGCCGTGGTGGACGCCGCGCAGAAGGCCGCGACCGCGGCTGCCGAGAAAGTTGCCGAGGCAGTTGCCGATGCCAAGAACGCGGCAGGGGAGACGTCCGTCGCTAGCGAGCCCGCCACCGCCGCTGAGCCCGTAGCCGCCACCGCCGCCCACGCCCCCGAAGGCGCGATCTTCAACCCCGAGAACGCTCGTGGCAACCTGCACCTGGGCATCGACGTGGGCTCCACCACCGTTAAGCTCGCTGTGCTCAACGACGACAACCAGATCGTCTACGCCAAGTACCAGCGCCACCACACCGACGTCCGCGCCTGCGCCCGCGACTTGTTCGAGGGCGCTGCGACCGTGCTGCCGGCTGCCCAAATGACCTGCGCCATCACCGGTTCGGGCGGCCTGCTGCTGTCCCAGTGGCTCGACCTGGAGTTTGTCCAGGAGGTCATCGCCAGCAAGCGTGCCGTCGAGACCATCATCCCGGCCACCGACGTCGCCATCGAGCTAGGCGGCGAAGACGCCAAGATCATCTACTTCGACAACGGTATCGAGCAGCGCATGAACGGCACCTGCGCCGGCGGTACGGGCGCGTTCATCGACCAGATGGCCACCCTGCTCCACACCGATGCCAGCGGCCTCAACGAGCTCGCGGCCAACGCCACCACCATCTATCCCATCGCCAGCCGCTGCGGCGTCTTTGCCAAGACCGACGTCCAGCCGCTGCTCAACGAGGGCGCCCGCCCCGAGGACGTGGCCGCTTCCATCTTCCAGGCCGTTGTGACCCAGACCATCTCGGGCCTGGCGTGCGGTCGCCCCATCCGTGGCAACGTTGCCTTCCTGGGCGGCCCGCTGCAGTACCTCTCCGAGCTGCGCCATCGCTTCTACCTCACGCTCAACCTGGACGAGGAGCACCGTATCGTGCCCCAAAACGCCCACCTGTTTGTGGCGAGCGGCGCCGCCATGGCGCACGAGTCCAATAAGCTCAGCACGTTCCCGCAGCTTATCGAGGCCATTGACAGCTTGGGCGACACGCAGGGTGCCGAGGTCGAGCGTCTGGATCCGCTCTTTGCCACCGACGAGGACTTTGCCGAGTTCAAGGGTCGCCACGACCAAGAAGTCGTCCCCAAGGGCAAGCTCGACGGCTACACCGGCCGCGTGTTCATTGGCATCGACGCCGGTTCCACCACCATGAAGGCCGCGCTCGTGGGCGAGGACGGCCAGCTGTTGCATACCTGGTACGGCAACAACAACGGTGACATCCTGGGCACGGCCAAGGTCATCATGGCCGATTTCTACAACCACATTCCCGCGGGCTGCACCATCGGCCACGTGACCACCACGGGCTACGGTGAGGCGCTACTCATCGAGGCCCTCAAGGCCGATTCCGGCGAGATCGAGACCGTCGCGCACCTGCGCGGCGCCAAGGCGTTCCTGCCCGGCGTCGAGTTTATCCTGGACATCGGCGGCCAGGACATGAAGTGCCTGCGCGTCAAGGACGGCGTTATCGAGCACATCATGCTCAACGAGGCCTGCTCGTCGGGTTGCGGCAGCTTTATCGAGAGCTTCGCCGTCTCTATGAACATGGACGTGCGCGCGTTCGCCGATGCCGCCATCCATGCCAAGGCCCCCGTCGACCTGGGCAGCCGCTGCACGGTTTTTATGAACTCGCGCGTCAAGCAGGCGCAAAAGGAAGGCGCCACGGTGGGCGACATCGCGGCCGGCCTGTCCTATTCCGTCATTAAGAATGCCCTGTTCAAGGTCATTAAGCTGCGCGACCCCAAGGAGATCGGCAGCCAGGTGATCGTCCAGGGCGGCACCTTTATGTCCGATGCCACGCTGCGCGCGTTTGAGCAGCTCACCGGCGTGCATGCCGTGCGCCCTGACATCGCCGGCTGCATGGGCGCCTACGGTGCGGCCCTGCTCGCCCGCGATCGCGCCGGCGCCGACGGCACCTCGACCATCCTTTCGGCTGAGGATATCGCACACCTCACCGTGACGCAAAAGCATGTCCGCTGCGGCCGTTGCTCTAACAACTGCCAGCTTACTGTGAACGACTTTGGCGGCGGTAGGCGCTTCATTACCGGCAACCGTTGCGAGAAGGGCGCCGGCCACAAAAAGCAGAAGACCGAGGCCCCCAACCTCTTCAAAAAGAAAAACGAGCTGCTCTTTAACCGCGAGGTGCTGAGCCCCGACGAGGCCCCGCGCGGCACCGTCGGCATCCCGCGCGCGCTCAACATGTACGAGAACTACCCCTTCTGGCATGCGTTCTTTACGCGCTTGGGCTTTAGCGTGCAGCTGTCCGACCAGTCGAGCAAAAAGACCTACCAGGCGGGCATCGAGTCCATGCCGTCCGAGAGCGTGTGCTATCCGGCCAAGATGAGCCACGGCCACGTGATGAACCTTATCGACCGCGACGTCGACTTTATCTGGATGCCGTGCGTGCGTTGGGAGCGCAAGGAGGACCCGACCGCCGGCAACTGTTACAACTGCCCCATCGTCATGAGCTACCCCACGGCGTTGGCACTCAACATCGACGAGATCCGCGAGCAGAACATCGAGTTCCTGTACCCGTTTGTGCCCTATCATGACAAGACCGAGCTCAAGCGCCGCCTGTACCAGGTGCTCGCCGTCGACCGCGTGGCCGATGCTGAGGCCGGTCGCGGTCGCGTGCGTGGACCCAAGATCACGCGCTCCGAGGTCGATGCCGCCGTCAACGCTGCCTTTGAGGCCGACGCGCGCTTCCACGAGGACATCCAGACCATGGGCGAGGAGGCCCTTAAGTGGGTCGAGGACCACGGCGGTCACGGCATCGTGCTCGCCGGTCGTCCCTACCATAACGACCCCGAGATCAACCACGCCCTGCCCGAGCTTATCTCGAGCTTTGGCTTTGCGGTCTTTACCGAGGATTCGCTCGCGCATCTGGTAAAGCCCGAGCGTCCGATTCGCGTCGTCGACCAGTGGATGTACCACAGCCGCCTGTACGCCGTCGCTCGTTTTGTGACGATGCGCAACGACCTGGACCTGATCCAGCTCAACTCCTTCGGCTGCGGCTTGGACGCCCTGACCACCGACCAGGTGCAGGAGATCCTGGAAGCCAGCGGCAAGATTTACACCGTGCTCAAGATCGACGAGGTGTCCAACCTGGGTGCCGCGCGCATCCGCATCCGCTCGCTCATGGCCGCGCTTAAGGACCAGGAGGCCGAGCGCTTGGCCGAGGCCACGGCCGCGGGCGAGGCTTACGAGCAGGGCGATGCCGCGCCGGTGGCGCCCTCCACGGATGCCCCCGCGTTCGCGAGCCGCAAGTACACGTTTGAGGCTCAGCGCGAGAGTGCTTCGACCGCATGGCCGAAGGTGCCCTTTACCGAGCAGATGCGCGACGAGGGCTACACCATCCTGTGCCCGCAGATGGCGCCGATCCACTTTGACCTGGTCAAAGAGGTGTTCCGCGGTGCCGGCTACAACTTGGAGCTGCTGCCCTCGACCGATCACGACGCCGTCGAGGCCGGCCTGCGCTATGTGAACAATGACATCTGCTATCCGTCGATCCTGGTGACGGGCCAGATCATGGAGGCCATCGAGAGCGGTCGGTACGACCTGTCCAAGACGGCCGTGGTCATCAGTCAGACCGGCGGCGGCTGCCGTGCTACCAACTACATCGCGCTCATTCGCAAAGCCCTGCGCGAGAGCGGTCACCCTGAGATTCCGGTGATCTCGCTTTCGGCTGTGGCGCTCGGCGAGGACAACCCCGGCTTTAAGATTACGCCGGCGCTGCTTAAGCAGGCAGTCTACGCGGTGCTCTTTGGCGACGTGATGATGCAGATGCTCTACCGCTGCCGCCCGTACGAGGCCACGCCCGGTGCCGCCAACGCGCTCTACGAGGAGTACATGGCGCGCGCCCGCAAGTTGGCGCCCAAGTTCAACCGCCACAACTACACCAAGCTGTGCCGCGAGGCCATCCGAGCGTTCGACACCATGCCGCTCGTGGGCGAGGGTACTAAGCCGCGCGTGGGCGTGGTCGGCGAGATCTTGGTCAAGTTCCATCCCACGGCCAACAACCACGTGGTCGATGTCATCGAGCGCGAGGGCTGCGAGGCCGTGGTGCCGGGCCTGCTCGACTTCTTCCTGTACTCCATGAGCAACGCGGAGCTGCAGAAGGACGAGCTGGGTAGCTCTGCCACTACGCGCGCGGGCATGCAAGCGCTCATCAAGCTTGTGGACTGGATGCGCACGCCGGTGGAGGAGATGCTCGAGAAGTCCCGCCGCTTCGAGGCGCCCGAGCGCATCGGCACCATGGCCGAAAAGGCCCGTACGGTACTTTCGGTGTGCAACAACATGGGCGAGGGCTGGTTGCTCACGGCCGAGATGCTCGACCTGATCGACCATGGTGCGCCCAACATCATCTGCACGCAGCCCTTTGCGTGCCTGCCCAACCACGTGGTGGGCAAGGCCGTGATCAAGGAGCTGCGCCGCCAGCATCCCGAGAGCAACATTGTCGCGGTGGACTACGACCCCGGTGCGTCCGAGGTCAACCAGCTCAACCGCATTAAGCTCATGATCAGCGTGGCCAAGGAAAACATGCGCGCCGGCAAGGGCTTTAAGCTCGAGAAGGTGGCGCCGCTCGCGATGGACGAGGTCACCGGTCAGATGCGTGCCCATGACGACTGCGTGAGCTGCGGGCCGGCCAGCGAGGAGGCCGTCACATCGGTCGCCAAGCGTCTGGGACGCGGCATTAAGAAGTAACTGGCCTGCTATGGGCTAGATATGAGACAAACGGGCGGTAGCGTATCGACTACCACCCGTTTTTGCTGGACATATGTTGCGTAAATGCCCCAACTATCACCCTTTGCGAACTTAGATTTCGGAAGTATGCGGCAAAATCTGAATAGGCCGAGCACACCTGATATGTCCAAGCTCTGTACCTGCGGTTTTATTGGCGAAAAACCAGGATGTGCTCAAGAGTTCCGGAATTTGCCGCATACTTCCAAAAACGACGTCTCGGTGGCACCAAAAACTGTCCTCGGAACCCTTAGATAATGAACATATGTAGCCGTTTGCCGCGAAATACCGCCCGTTTATAGAACCCACCCCCAGCGCGCGTCATCCTTACGGTTGAATAAATACACATCTATGGAATTACGTAAGAGAGGACCGTTCCATGAGCTACAAGACCGTTTGTGTTGCCGGCGGCGGCGTGTTGGGAAGCCAGATTGCCTTTCAGGCTGCCTACTGCGGCTTTGATGTAACGATTTGGCTGCGCAGCGAGGGCAGCATCGGCCGCACCCAGCCCAAGATCGATCGCGTGCGCAAGGAGTACATCGCGGCAATCGAGGGCATGGCGGACGGTACGGGCGAGTGGTGCGCCGGTATCGCCGATGGCACCCAGCCCTTCGACAAGGAGGCGGCGCTCGCCGCCGTCGAGCGTGCCTACTCCACACTCAAGCTGGAGCTCGATCTTGCCAAGGCCGTGGCCGACGCCGACCTGGTCATCGAGTCTATGGCCGAGGACACCCAGGCAAAGATCGACTTCTACAAGAAGCTCGCCCCGGTTCTGCCGCAAAAGACCGTCATCGTGACCAACTCATCCACGCTGCTGCCGAGCACCTTTGCCAAGTACACCGGCCGTCCCGAGAAGTACCTGTCGCTGCACTTTGCCAACTCTATCTGGAAGAACAACATGACCGAGGTCATGGCACAGGACCAAACCGACAAGCGCTACTTCGACGAGCTCGTCGACTTCGCCAACGACATCCGCATGCTTGCCCTGCCCGTCAACAAGGAAAAGAACGGCTACCTGCTCAACTCCATGCTGGTACCGTGGTTGCTTTCGGGTCTTGACCTGTACGTCTCGGGCGTGAGCGACCCCAAGAGCATTGACCTCGCATGGACGCGTGGCACCGGCGCTCCCAAGGGCCCGTTCCGCGTATTCGACACGGTGGGTATCCAGACGGCCTACAACATCGTCATGCAGTATCAGAAGGTGCCGGGCTTGGTGAGCCCGCTGCTCAAGAAGATGATGATGCCCTACAACTTTAAGGCTATGGCGTCCGTCCTCAAGAAGATGCTCGACGAAGGTAAGCTGGGCGAAAGCTCGGGCGAGGGCTTCTTTACGTACTAAAAATGATCTCTTGGGGGCGGAAGCGTTGGGGATCTACGGTAGTATGCGACAAGATCTGAATAGGTCGAGCAAGAGCCGTAGCGCGCGTTGACGTTTGGCCAATAGAACGCAAAAATGCACCGTTCGCCGATACTCCTCTCGCGAGTGGTTGCCATATGGTTTGATGTTGTAAACATATGATTGCCGGCAGGCCGTAGGTGACGTTCGTCATGATACCGGAGGTACCAAGTATGTTTTGCACTCCGTTAAACAAGTATCGGGCTGGTTGACATGAACCGCCGTACTATCTCGATAGCCCTCGCAGTGGTCTGCCTGGCTGTGCTCCTGGGCGCTGCAGGGCAGTTTGCTATAAATCGAGAAACATCCTATATGCAGGAATGCGTTTCCGAAGGCTTTGCCATTGATGGTTACTATCGGGATGACGAAACAAGTCGGGAAACCCTGGCTTTTCTTGAGGAGGACAACTGTCGATGGCAGCTGGTCGACCAAGACGGAATCTGCACAGACGGGCAGTTTAAGCGTACGGATGACCCCAACATCCTGATATTAAAGAAGGAAAACGGCGAAGAATTCGGTGCGGTCCACGTGGCGTATATTTCGCGCCGACGCGATCAGGGCTTGCTCTACCTATTTAGAGATACCAGGGTGACCCGTTTTTATCTGGTGAGTACCGGTCCGGCGTTTACAGTGGAGTCTGGCGATGTCGATGCGGACAGATGATTCACGGCAATAAATCAGCGAGCGGAGCGCGGCCATGGACCGCGCCCCGCTATTTGCTCGTGGCCCGCGTCACGTCTGCGCCATGTCGTGACTCGCGGCTGCGCGCATCCATCCCACGTCGCGTATTACTGCACATCAAACTCCACGCGATCGAGCTCGGGCACATTGAGGTCGATGAGCTTGCGGGCTACACGGCGGTCGTGTGCCCCAAGCGTCTCGCTTGTCGTCACGTGGGCGACAACCTCGCGCTCGACAAGGCCCTCCTCCTCGCCTTCGGTGGCCGAGGTCTCGACGGCAACGGTGTAATCCTTAAAGCCCGGCAGCACCGCGGCAAGCTCGCGCGTGGTTTCGGTGACGCCGTAGCCGTCCTGCACGCCGGCCTGTGCCGAGCCAATGGACCCCGCGGTCATGACGATGCAGGGGATGGCAAAGATCACCGTACCCACGATGATGCGGCGGCGCACCTTGTGTGACAGCTCATCGACCTCGGCATTTTCCTCGGCGGTCACAATGCCGTCGCCGTTGAGGTCGCGCTGGTGACGCATAATTTCTTTCGCAAATTGACAACCGCATAGCGGAA